>DATEKI010000142.1:0-8193 GCA_035277545.1 Rhodanobacteraceae bacterium
GGCGCGTTCCTTGGGATCGGCCAGCAATTCCTTCTCCAGTGCCGCGTCTTCTTCCGCCGTCGCACCGCGTTTGCGCGTACCGGCGAGCGGTCGCACGATCACCTTGCCGTCTTTCAGGCGCGCCAGGATTTCAGGTGACGATCCGACGATCTGGGTTTCGCCGAGATCGAAGAAATACATGTACGGCGAGGGATTCAGCGCGCGCAGTGCGCGGTACACATCCACCGGCCGCGCGTTGAACCCGACGCTGAGCCGTTGCGAGGGCACCACCTGGAACACGTCGCCGGCACGGATGTATTCCTTGCAGCGTTCCACCATCGCCTCGAACGCCTCTTTCGTGAAGGACGATTTGAAATCGCGCTCGTCCAGCACGGCGCCGTGCGTGGCTTGCGGATAAGCCGCGCCGCCCTGGCGCAAGTGGTGCGCCAGCGCATCGAGCCGCCGCTGCGCGCGCACATAGGCATGCGGACGCGATGGGTCGGCGTGCACGATCAGGTACAGGCGACCCTTGAGGTTGTCGAAGACCGCGACTTCCTCGGCCAGCACTAGCAGGATGTCGGGCGTGCCGAGTTCGTCGGCCCGGTTCCAGTTCGCAAGGCGCGGCTCGGCGTAGCCCACGGTCTCGAATCCGAAATAGCCGACCAGTCCGCCCGTGAACGCCGGCAGGTTGGGCAGGTGCGGCACGCGGTATTGCACGCGCAGGCGCTCGACTTCCGCAAGCGGGTCCGCGACCTCGCGTGTTTCCACGACCGCACCATCTTCGATCACATCCAGCGTGTGCGCGCGGAAACTGAAAACGCGCCGCGCCGGCAAACCGATGATCGAATAGCGGCCCCAGTTCGCACCGCCCTCCACCGACTCCAGCAGGAAGGTATACGGACCGTCGGCGAGCTTCAGGTACACCGACAGCGGCGTGTCGAGGTCGGACAACACCTCGCGCACCAGCGGAATGCGGTTGTGGCCTTCGCGGGCGAGGGCGTCGAATTGGGCCTGGTCGATCAAGGGATTTGTTCCTGGGGAGGACGCGCAATTCTAAAGAGCCATGGTGCAGCGTGCCCAGGCTTATTCATCGCCGGGGCGCCGCATGCCACGCAGGCTCATTTCGAACTCCACGCCGTCTTCCTCGTTGCGGCCGGTGGCGCGCCCCTGATGCAGTTCCGCGACCAGCCTCACCACATAGAGGCCCAGCCCGAGGTGCGGCGCCCCGGCCTTGGCGCCTGCGCCACGCACGCTGACCAGCGAATCGAACAACTGGCCCTGCATGGAGTCGGGCAGGTGCGAACCCTTGTTGGCCACCACGATGCGCGCTTCGCCGTCCTCGCCACCCTTGAGCGAGATACGGATCCAGCCATCCGGTGCGGTGAACGACAGCGCGTTGTCGAACAACTTGTCCAGCGCCTGCGCGATCAGTTCGGGCGCGCCGTACAGCGGAACCGGTCCGACCGGAATGTCGCATTCGAGTTCGCGGGGTGCCGCCAGCGGCCGATAGGCTTCGGCGCAACCGCGCACCACCTGCGCCAGATCCATGTCTTCGCCATCGGCCGATGCCATCGCGCGCTCCATCCGGCTGGCTTCGCTCATGGCGCGGACGATGGTGCCGATGCGGGCCGTGCCGTCGCGTGCGCGTGCGAGATAGGACATCGCCTCGCGTGGCAGTTCGGCATGTTCCAGGTTTTCCAGCGACGAGCGCACGATCGCGAGCGGCGTGTTGAGCTCATGCGACAAATTGGACGCGAGCTTGCGCAGGTATTCGGTGTAGGTGCCGATCGATTCGAGCAGGCGCGACAGGCTGCGCGCGAGGTCACCCAGTTCATCGCGATCGTCGACCAGCGGAAGCTTGGCCAGCTCCAGCCCTTCATGGTGCTGGGCCTGCTCGGCGGCATCGCGCAGGCGTCCGATGCGCACCGACAGCCACGTCGCAAACGCAAACAGCACGGCACCGGCAATCAGCAACACCGCAATGCTGGCCAGCATCAATCCCAGCAACGCGCGATTGGTCAGCAGCGGCAATGCCTGGCTGGACTGTTCCAGCACCAACGCCCCACGATTCTGTCCGCGCACGTCCAGCGGCACGGCCACGGTCAGCACCACGCTGCCGGTGGCATCGCCACCGCGCCAGTTGGCGGTGGCCTGCCCGTCCAGCGCTTGCTGCACGTCGGGTTCGGACAGGCGCGGAATGTTGCGCGGCAGGTGCTGGCGCTGGTCGAGCGAGGGCACCACCAGCAGGTCCGAAAGCACCTGCTGCAGCCACGGGAAGCGGCTGACCTTGGGTTTGTGCACCTCCAGCATGCTGCCGCCCTCGCCGATCACCCAGCCATCGCCGCTCAACAGGCGAACGCGCACGCCGCTCGGCGCGAGTTGGGTGAGGTCATTCGACAATGCCGGTGACAGGCTGAGCAAGGGCCGCAGGTCGGGCTTGCCGCCATTGAAACGGGTCGGCGCATCGGCATCGAAAACGCCGATGCCCAATTGGTCCGGCGCCTGCGCGCGGGGAATGCGCAATTCGATCCGGTAGGTCTTGCCGGCATCCTGCCACTGGCCGCTGATCTCGTCGGGCAAGCCGCGCGCGCGCGTCCCCAGTGGATGCGCAAGGAAGGCGCCCGAACTGGCGCTGGCGAGCAGGTAACTGCGCTGGCGGTTGCCGCGCGTCAATTGCAACAGCACGTGGTCCGATTCGACCGCGGTGGCATCGAATGCGCCGACCCGCGTGTGCGTTGCGTCCGCGACGTCGATGCGCATGTACAGCCACGCCGAATCCGCCGCCAGCTGCACATCCACGCCAGGCCACGGATGTTGCTCCCAGGGCGCGAAAGCCTTCCAGTCGGAATCGTCGCCGTCGATGACGATCGGCTGGCTGGCATCCTGCACGTACCAGCCCTGGTCGGCGTGCGGAAGCTGTGCACCCACCGCCACCAGGCCGCGATCCAGCGCGAACGCGATCGCCAGCAACGCCTGCTCCTGGCTGTTGCGCAGCAAGTGTTCCATCTGGCGCACGTACAGCCAGCCGGCCCACGGAAGGGCCAGCGTGGACAAAGCGACCAGCAGCAATTTGCGGCGCAGGGTCAAAGCAGCCTTCCTCTCTCACCGGCATGAGGAGCGCGGAGCGCAAAGCGTCGCGAGCGAAGGCAGATTGCGTGACGCCGGAGCGCAGCAAGCGGAGCGTACACGACAGTACGTGAGCATTGCGAGCACCGCCGGCACGCAAGCTGCCGAGCGCAGCAGCTTTGTGCCCGAGCTCAAGGCCTCCAGCGGTACCCCACCCCGTGCACCGTCTCGATCGCGTCGAAATCCGGATCGATGGCCAGGAATTTCTTGCGGATGCGCTTGATGTGCGAGGTGATGGTGGCATCGTCCACCACCAGCTCCGCGTCGCGCATCAACTGGTCGCGGTTCTTCACGTGGCCGGGGAAACGCACCAGCGTGTGGACCATCCAGAACTCGGTCACCGTCAACGGCACCTCGACATCGTTCCAGGTGATGCGCATGCGTTCGGCTTCCAGCTTCAGGGGGCCGTGTTCGACCACCGTCTCGGCCGCGGCGGGCGCGCGCTGCGATTCGGCGCGGCGGAACAAGGCACCGATGCGCGCGGCCAGCTGGTGGAAACTGATGTCCTTGCTGAGGTAATCGTCGGCGCCCAGGCGCAAGCCCGAGATCACGTCGAAGTCGGAATCGCGCGCGGTCAGAAAGATGATCGGCAGGGTCGCCGACCGTGCGCGCAGTTCACGGCACAGGTCGAACCCGCCCTCGGGTTCTTCGCCCAGGCCGATGTCAATGATCACCAGTTCCGGCATGCGGTTGGCGAAGGCGCCGGACGCCTCGATGCGTGAAGCAAACCCGTGTACGTCGTAGCCGAAACGCGAAAGTGCCTCGACGTAATTGGCGCGGATGGAGGGTTCATCCTCGACGATGGCGATGGCCCGAGCCATTCGGTTCTCCTTGGATTTGTCTTGCCCCGGGCAACAGGGCCCCGAGCGCGAGCCTGCGTCATACGCCCGCGGTGCGCAAGCCCCATGGCAGCCTGCCCGAAATTTGCCACAAATTGCCCGCAAACAGCCCTTGACCCGCCCCGCGGCCGGCGCCCGTGGCGGGCCAAATGATCGCCGTCGGTACTCCTGCCGTGGATGTCGACTGTGGAATACCCCCGCGCTGGCGCCGGAGACGCACCGGCCCACTGACACCGGAAGGCGTCCAGCGCGGTGGACCACATCGAGGCCCCGCAGCCTCGCGTTTCATTCCTCTCCTGGTCGGCCGCGGTCTCGGTGCGAAAGCACCGAGCTGCGGTCTTTACGTGTTCGTCCGTGAGCGCCGTGGCGTGGTCCAGCTGCAGTGGGTCAATGGCGTTGCAGGGCGGCGAAGCCGGCCGAAGGGGAGCGACGTGGATGTCGCGAATCAAGCCTGGAACAGCCTCGCGGAAAACCCGGATTCCGCCGCGACGTGCCTGCATCCGGACGACGATCCGATCATCCAACCGCTCTGCGCATGGCTGCGATCGTAGCCTTGTAATCAGCGCTGCCGAAAATCGCGGAACCCGCGACGAAGGCATCCGCGCCCGCAAGCGCGACGTCGCCAATGTTTTCCACCTTCACGCCGCCATCGACTTCCAGATGGACCGGCCGCCCGCTGCGGTCGATGATCTCGCGCGCGCGTTTCAATTTCTCCAGCGCCGACGGAATGAAAGCCTGGCCGCCGAAACCCGGATTCACCGACATCACCAGGATGATGTCGACCTTGTCCAGCACGTAATCCAGCCAATCGAGCGGCGTGGCCGGATTGAACACGAGGCCGGCCTTGCAACCGTGTTCGCGGATCAGCGACAGCGTGCGATCGACATGCCGCGTGGCCTCCGGATGGAAACTTATCGAGGTGGCGCCGGCCTTGGCGAAATCCGGCACGATCCGGTCGACCGGCTCCACCATCAGGTGCACGTCCATCGGCGCGGTGATGCCGTAGTCACGCAGCGCCTTCAGCACCATGGGACCGATCGTGAGGTTGGGCACGTAATGATTGTCCATCACGTCGAAATGGATCCAGTCCGCACCGGCGTCGATCACGGCATCGACTTCCGCGCCCAGCTTGGCGAAGTTGGCCGAAAGGATGGAGGGGGCAATCACGCAGGGTTGTCTGGCCATGACTGGACGCTCGGTTGTTCAGCCCCCTTGAGCCGGGGGGGCGATCGAGCCATCGCGGTTTGACGGCTCGATGGGAGTTGTGGGAGCACGTCTCATCGAATCGGAGCGCGCACCTGAAACGCGACAAAGTATCGCCGATTATCGAAAGCCCCGCTCTGCCTGTATACGCTCCCACGCCGCATTGATTTCGCTGGCCCGCGCTTCGGCGCGGCGGCGCAGATCCTCCGGCATGTTGCCGAGCCGGTCCGGGTGGTATTCGCTGATCAGCTTGCGGTAGGCGCGCTTGATGGTGCGTTCGTCGGCATCGCGCGGGACGCCGAGTACGGTGTAAGGGTCCGGTCCACTGCCTCGCGGCGCGGGACGGTAACCCTGCTGCGAATACGCGCCGGAGTGCGCCCACTCTCCCGGACGCGGCCCGGTGTTCCAGGCGAAACCCTTCATCGCCAGCAGCGCCACCAGCTGGATTTCGCTGACGCGCAGCGAAAACGCCACGCGCTTCAGCACGCGCAGCTTTTCGTCGGTCAACGGTCCGTCGGCCATTGCCACGTCGCAGAGCATGTCGAGGAACGGCATTACCGAACTGCGCCGCGGCATGCACCATGTACGCAGGTCGACCAGTGATCGCGAAAAATCGAAGCCGGGCGCCTTGCCCTTGTTGAATGCGTCGATCGCGCGACGGCGCCACAACGGATCCAGTTCCAGCCGCGTCATCAGCTTTTCGACAATCGCGACTTCGGCTTCCGACACGCGCCCATCGCTCTTGGCCAGCGTGCCCATGATGGCGAACAACGGTTCGACGTAGCCGTCCCTGCCGCCGGTGTGCGTCAGCCCGCCGAGCCAGCCGCTGTCGAATACCAGATGCCCGATTATCAACCCGATCAGCGCGCCGCCGAAATCACCGCGTGTCACCACCAAGCCGATCACGAAACCGACCAGCTTTCCCCAGATCCTCATGGACTCCCCGCCTGGCCGGATTTGCACGGCGACTGTGCAGCAAACCAATGCGCCAGCGCCTGCATGTCCTTTTCGGTGAGAGGCCCCGCCGCCGCGCGCATCACCGCAACCTTGCGCTGTCCCTCGCGGTATTCGTGCAGCGCCTGCAGCAGATACTGGTACGGCTGCCCGGCGAGATTGGGCGCGCCCGGAATGCGTGCGTGGCCGTCCTCGCCGTGGCAGGCCGCGCACAGGCCAAGCTGCGCGGGTGGCACCAGTGCTTCGGTCGCTGCGTGCGCGATCGCGAAGGGAGCGGCCGCAAAC
This sequence comes from Rhodanobacteraceae bacterium, assembly GCA_035277545.1. Taxonomy (GTDB): domain Bacteria; phylum Pseudomonadota; class Gammaproteobacteria; order Xanthomonadales; family Rhodanobacteraceae; genus 66-474. The sequence goes on from DATEKI010000142.1 coordinate 6,387, forward strand.
AGCAGGAACATGAAAGACAATTTGCGCATCCGCCAAGTTTATCAGCGGTCATGCGCGCACCGGCTCGCTACAATGCGCATTTCCAGCCTGCGGAGCGCTGCCGTGCCGACCACCCTGCTCGAATCCGACCTGCCCGGCCTCGAACTCCTGCACCGCGGCAAGGTGCGCGACGTTTACGCGTTGCCGAACGACCGCCTGTTGATCGTCGCGAGTGACCGCCTGTCGGCCTTCGACGTGGTGCTGCCCGACCCGATCCCCGGCAAGGGCGAAATGCTCTGCCAGATTTCCAACTTCTGGTTCGACAAGACCGCGCACCTGGTACCCAACCATCTCACGGGCACGCCGGTTGCCGACGTGTTGCCGGCCGGTGTCGATCCGAAGCTTTACGAAAAGCGCGCGGTGGTGGTGAAGCGCCTGAAGGCCGTGCCGGTCGAGGCGATCGCGCGTGGCTATCTGATCGGATCGGGCTGGAAGGATTACCAGAAGACGGGCTCGCTGTGCGGCATCGAATTGTCCAAGGGCCTGCAGCAGGCGCAGCAATTGCCGCAAGCCATCTTTACTCCCTCCACCAAGGCGCCCAAGGGCACGCACGACGAGAACATCGGCTTCGACGAAGTCGTGGGGCTGGTCGGCGCCGGCCTCGCGGCGCAGGTGCGCGACGCGACGCTTGCGATCTACAAGTTCGCCGCCGCGTATGCGGTCGAGCGCGGGATCATCATCGCCGATACCAAGTTCGAGTTCGGCACCGACGCGAACGGCAAGCTGTACGTGATGGACGAAATGCTGACGCCGGATTCCTCGCGCTTCTGGCCCGCCGACCAATACAAGGTCGGCATCAGCCCACCTTCGTACGACAAGCAGTTCGTGCGCGATTACCTGGAAACGCTGGACTGGAACAAGCGCGCGCCCGGCCCGAAGCTGCCCCGCGAGGTCATCGACGGCACCGCGGCGAAATACGCCGAGGCGCTGAAGAAACTGGCCGGCATTTCGCTGACTTGATCCTGCAGCCCGGATGAAGCCGTGTAGCGGCACGATCCGGGTCGGTTTCATTTCCACCCGGATTGCGCTGTTCTCCATCCGGGGTACACCTGTATGAGATGAGTCGAGACAATGCGCGACATCCACCAGTGGTTCGGCAGCTACGCCGCCGATCACCAGAATGCAACGAACCGCGCGATTCACTGGGTGTGCGTACCGGTGATCATGTGGGCGGTGGTCGCGGCGCTGTGGACGATCCCTTCGACCACGGCCTGGACGCGGCCCGGTGCTTGGGCGGTGCTCGCGATGTTCCTCGCATTCCTGTTCTATCACCGGCTTTCGCGCAAGCTCGGCTATGCGATGGCGATCGTCTTCGTCGTGAGCGGCGCGATCGCGTGGGCGCTGTACGGCGCCATCGGACCACGCGACCTGTTGCTCCTTGCGGCGGTGCTGTTCGTGCTTGCCTGGATCGGGCAATTCATCGGCCACGCGATCGAAGGGCGCCGACCGGCCTTCCTCGCCAACGTCGTGCAACTGCTGATCGGCCCGGCGTGGCTGATGGGCAAGCTGATGCGACGATTGGGGATCGCCTATTGACGATTCCGGTGGCGACTCCGCTCATCCGTTTGTGAGATCGCGGTTGAGCAGTGTTGCCAGACGCGCGCCCGCCTGACGCAGACGTTGCTCGGCGATCGGCAATTCGCGCTGGACATAAGCCTGGTCGATGAAGCGCGAGCGTGGATAAACACCGCCGTCGCGGTCAATCCGGCAACTTTCCTCGGCCCATTCGGCCGGCGTACCGCCCGTCGCGACCCGCGAGTGCCGGGCT
>DATEKI010000143.1:0-6171 GCA_035277545.1 Rhodanobacteraceae bacterium
CGGCCGAAATGCCCGAACGCGTAGAACTGCACGTTGGGCGTGATGTCGTACTGCCCGTTGATCAGCGCGTTGGAATCCTTGAACGGCACGACGCCGTAATGGAACAGCGTGCCGTATTGCGTGAGGCCGGCCCTGACATCCGGCTCGGCGCGGTTGGTCTCATCCTGGTTGCCATCTTCAAGACTGAAGCGCATCCAGCCCTTGTCGCCGAGCGCCACGCCGAAATTGCCGGCACCGCGCCAGGTCCTGCCGTCACCCGCGGCATACTGTCCGACGGTGCCCGTGACGGAACCGCCCCGCGCGCCTTTTTTCAGGATCACGTTGACCACGCCGGCGATTGCGTCGGAGCCGTACTGCGCGGACGCGCCGTCACGCAGCACCTCGATGTGGTCGACCGCGGACAACGGGATCGTGTTGAGGTCGTAACCCTGCGAACCCACGCCGATGTTGGCGAGGGTCATCACCAGGGCGCCCGGATGCCAGCGCTTGCCGTCCACCAGCACGAGCACTTCGTCCGGTGGCATGCTGCGCAACTGGAACGGACGCTGGAAGGCTTCGAGGTCCGAGGCCGGCGACATCGGGAAGTTCAGCGACGGGATCGCGCGCGACAGCGCGGTGCCGAAGTCGAACGCGCCCGTCTGCCGAAGCGTTTCGCCCGAAACCACGTCGACCGGCTGCAACGAATCCTTCAGGGTGCGGCCAAGCACGCGCGTGCCCGTGACCACCACGGTCGAGAGGGTCGCGGGCTCGTTGGCCTTCGCCGACGTTTTCGCGGAAGGTTGCTGGTCTGCACCGCTCGCGGCTTGCGTGTCCTGCGCCGCGGCGGTGCCGGTCAACGCCAGCAGCACCGATGCCGCCAGCAGGGTTGGAACGACTCGACCGGCACGCCTGTTCATTGCAGCTCCTCCGCGTTTTGGGCCGCCGCACCGCGCAGCGGATCAGGTGATCGCAACGAAATTCAAACATCCCCTCGCTGATCGAGCGTATCGACAAACGCGCAGGTGCTGCCAATGAAAAAGCAGGCACAAGGCATAACTTGGGGTTGTGGCCGCCCCCGGCCCAAGGCGGCCATCACCCGTCCGCCAACAGCCGCTGCGCGACCTGCTTCACCAGGTCGAGGAACCGCTTCTGGACGGGGTTCAACGGGCTGTCGGGGCGATGCATCGCGTACAACACGACATCGAGCGATGGCCGGAGCGGACGCCGCTGCACGCTGTGCGCGCCGCCGCAGCGCGCGGTGAAGGAATCGACCAGCGCAAGCCCCTCGCCCTTGGCGACCAGCGATTGCGCCAGCTGGTAGGTTTGCACCGAAACCGAAGTGCGCGGCGCGGGCTCGACCTGCGCCAGGTGGCTCTGCAGCATGCTCCCCAGCGCATCGCGCACCGTGATGCCGATCAAGGGCTGGCCTGCCAGTGCACCGATCGGCAACGGCTGCGCCAATTCCTTTTCCGGCCACCATGCCGGCGGCGCGATCACCATCACCTGTCCCCGGCACAACGCCTTCTGCCGCAGGTTCTGGTGCCCGGTGTCCTGCAGGGTCAGGCCGATGTCGGTTTCGCGCAGCGTCAGCGATTCGCACATCGCCGCCGAGTGCTGCGTGGACAACTCGATGACCGCATCGGGGAAAGCCTTGCGCAGCAACACGATCGCGGCAGGCAGCAAGACCTGCGCCAGCGTCGGCGTGCAGGTGATCCGCAACGGGGTGCTGCCCGGCTGGCCCATGTTGGTGGTGAGCCGCTGCAGCTCGTGCACGTCCTGGATGATCTTTTCGATGCGGTCGCGCAGCAGCATCGCCTGCGGCGTCGGTTGCAGGCGTCCGCGCACCCGGCTGAACAAGGCAAAGCCGAGCTTGTCCTCGGCGTGCTGCAGGGCCTTGCTGGCGGCAGGCTGCGAAATGTTCAACAGCTTCGCCGCGCCGGTCAGGCTGCCCGTGGTCAGTACCGCATGGAAAAGTTCGATGTAACGCAAGCGCATGGCGCGTCCCCGCCTCTCATTCCCGAATCATCGCACGCGCGCGCAGCGACGGCCCAGGCCGAAAGTATGGGGCGGTTACACTTTCCGTCAACGCCAACCTGGAACACACCATGTTTCCAAGACTTGCCGCCGCCGCCATCTTGCTGCTGGCCTGCCTGCCGGCCCGCGCGCAACACGCGAACCTGCGCGACTACGGCATCCGCACCGGCGTGCTGCAACCGGGCCGGTGGAACGCGATCACCGACGTGCCGGGCGTGCTGGTCGGCCAGAAAACATTGGTGCGAGGCGACGACGTACGCACCGGCGTGACCGCGATCCTGCCCTACGCAGGCAACATCTTCCAGGACAAGGTGCCCGCCGCGGTGTACGTCGGCAACGGCTTCGGCAAGTTGACGGGCACCACGCAGATCGCCGAACTCGGCAACATCGAGACACCGATCGTGCTGACCAACACCTTGAGCGTCCCCACGGCGGCGGATGCGTTGATCGACTACACCTTTTCCTTTCCCGCGAACGGCGATGTCATGTCCGTGAACCCGGTCGTCGGCGAAACCAACGACGGTTACCTCAACGACATCCGCGGCCGCCACGTCACCAGGGCCGACGTGCTGGACGCCATCAAGGCGGCGAAAACCGGGCCTGTCGCGCAGGGCGATGTCGGCGCGGGCACCGGCACCGTCGCATTCGGATTCAAGGGCGGCATCGGCACGTCGTCGCGCAAGCTGCCGGCGTCGCTCGGCGGCTTCACCGTTGGCGTGCTGGTGCAAACGAATTTCGGTGGCGTACTCGACATCGACGGCGTGCCGGTCGGCAAACTGCTGCACAAGTATTACCTGAGCGACAAGCTGGGCGATTCGCCCGACGGCTCCTGCATGATCGTGGTCGCCACCGATGCGCCGCTCGGTCCGCGCAACCTGGAACGGCTCGCGAAACGCGCGATCCTCGGCCTGGGCAAGACCGGCGGCATCGAGTCGAACGGCAGCGGCGATTACGCGATCGCATTCTCGACCTACGCCGGCAATCGCGTGCCGTACGAATCGAAGAACGCGCTGCAATCCATGACCGTCGTGCGCAACGACGACATGTCGCCGCTGTTCATGGCGGCGATCGAGGCGACCGAGGAAGCCATCCTCAACTCGCTGTTCCATGCCGAAACCACCACCGGCCGCGACCATCACCGGATCGACGCGCTGCCCGTGGACAAGGTGCTGCAGATCATGCACCAGCGCGGCTATCCGGTCGTCCAGCCGGCCGCGCCCACGACAGGCACGCCCTGACCCCGCCGCATGGCCCCAGGGGAAACCGGCGGACTTACAACCCTTAGTTATGCCATGTAGCCGTCTTTTCATTGGCAGGCGGCGCGCGGCGACGAGTAACCTTTTGCGGGCATTCCGAGCAACGCCATGGATATCCGAAGGAAAGACGTCATGTCCGATCAGGACGGAGCGGCCCGTTCAGGCCACTGGGGTCCGCCTTACCTGCTGTACCTCGGCAAGGCCGCCGACGAACTGGCCATCAAGACGGCCAGGGGCCTTGCCTATTGGCGTCCCCAATGGTGCGTAGGCCAGCACCGGCACCCCGATTGCCGCTACACGCTCGGGCTGACCGACCTCGGCTTCGCGGAAGCGAAAGCCGCGGGCGCCGACACCATGGTGGTCGGCAACGCCAATGCCGGCGGCGTGATGGCGCCGGAAACCGTCATCGACATCATCGCGGCGCTGGACGCGGGCCTCAACGTGATCGCCGGCCTGCACCAGAAGCTGCACGACAACGCCGACATCGTCGCGGCGGCGAAGCGCAACGGCCGTACCTTGTTCGATGCGCGCGAATTCAACCGCAAGATCCCGGTCGGCGATGGCCACAAGCGCGCGGGCAAGCGCCTGCTGACCGTCGGCACTGATTGTTCGGTCGGCAAGATGTACACCACGCTCGCGCTGGAACGCGGCATGCGCAAGCGCGGCCTCGCGGCGGACTTCCGCGCCACCGGCCAGACCGGCATCTTCGTCGCGGGCGGCGGCATTCCCATCGATTCCGTGGTCGCGGATTTCATTTCCGGCGGCGCCGAATGGCTTTCGCCCGCGCGCGAAGATGGCGGCTGGGACCTCATCGAGGGACAGGGTTCGCTGTTCCATCCATCGTATGCCGGCGTATCGCTGGGCCTGCTGCACGGTGCGCAGGCCGATGCGCTGGTGTTGTGCCACGAGGCCGGCCGCAAGCACATGCGCGGCCTGCCCGACTACCCGATGCCCGACCTCAAGCTGTGCCTCGAAACCAACCTGGCTGCCGCGCGCCTGACCAACCCGAAGGTCAAGGCCGTCGGCGTCGCGCTCAATACCTCGAACCTCGGCGCGGGGGAAGCGCTGGCCGAGTGCCGAAAGATCAGCGGCCAGCTCGACCTGCCGTGCCTCGATCCGGTGACCATGGGCGTCGAAGCCATCGTCGACAACCTGCTCGCATGCTGCGCCGGCTGAATATCCGCCACCGCAGCCTGCCGCTGCACTCGCCGTTCCGCATTTCGCGTGGCGTCAGGCATGCCGCGGACGTGGTGACGGCCGAACTCGCGCAAGGCGATGACACGGGGCGCGGCGAGTCCGTCCCCTACCCGCGCTACGGCGAATCCGTCGCCTCCGTGCTCGATGAAATGGAGGCGCTGCGCAAGGATTTGTGCGCGGGCATGGGCCGCGACGAACTGCAGGCGCGGCTGCACCCCGGCGCGGCGCGCAACGCCCTGGACGCGGCGTTGTGGGACCTGGAAGCGAAGCTCACCGGCGTACCCGTGTGGACGCAGTTGGCGCAACCGCCGCACGCACCGTTGGTGTCGGCGCTCACCGTCAGCCTCGACACGCCGGAAGCCATGGAGCAAGCGGCATCGAAAATCGCGGATGCCAAGCTCATCAAGATCAAGGTCGATGCCGACGATCCGGGCGCGCGCATCGAAGCCGTCCGGCGCGCGGCACCGAAGGCACGCCTGATCGTCGATCCCAACGAAAGCTGGACGCTCGGGATCCTCGGCGATGTGATGCCGATGCTGGAAAGCGCCGGAGTGAACCTGATCGAACAACCGCTGCCCGCGGTCGACGACACCGGCCTGCTCGGCTTCACGAGCCGCATTCCGATCTGCGCCGACGAAGCCTGCCACACCAGCGCCGACCTGCCGCGGCTGCTGGAGCGCTACCAGGCGATCAACATCAAGCTGGACAAGACCGGCGGGCTCACCGAGGCCTGGCGCCTGCTGCACGCGGCGCGCGCGCAAGGTTTCCGCATCATGGTCGGCTGCATGGTCGGGTCATCGCTCGGCATCGCACCGGCGCTGGAAGTCGCGCGCGAAGCGGAGTTCATCGACCTCGACGGGCCACTGTGGCTGGAAAGCGACCATGCCGGCGGCGTGAAACTTAAAGATGGTTTGCTCGCGCCACCGGCGCCGGGATTCTGGGGGTGAGGCAGCGCGCTTGGCCGATGCCTTGAATGGCATCGGCTGCGCTGACGAACGCCCGAGGCAGGACGCCGAGGGCAGGGTTGCTTGGCGAGCGCAGGACGCGCGAGCCTAGCAACCTGACATCCGTTCGCGCTGAGCGTAGTGAGCGGAGCGAACGAAGTCGAAGCGTGCTGCCCTTCGACTTCGGCCCTGCGGGCCTGCGCTCAGGATGAACGGGGATTCAATGCCACAATCTCCGGTTATGCCACGTGCCGCATTTTTCATTGGTGCCGCCGCCGGCCAACGACTATTTTCGATTCGATCATCAAAAGGTGAAAGCGATGTCCGAGCATTCCATCCACGCGCGCGCGCACCGCGGCGCGGCCTTGTCCCGTACCGCGCTGGCGATCGCGATCGCGGCACTCGGCACCGCGGCGGTTGCGCGCGACACGCGTCCCGCAGCGCCCGATTTCTCCCACGCACCCGCCGCCACCCAGGCGATGCTGGCGAAGGCGAAGCCGGTGGTGGAGAAACACGCGATGGTGGTCTCGGACCAGCACTACGCCACCGAAGCCGGCGTGCAGATCCTGAAGGAAGGCGGCAACGCGATCGATGCGGCAGTCGCGGTCGGTTACGCGCTGGCGGTGACGCAACCGTGTTGCGGCAACATCGGCGGCGGCGGCTTCATGACCATCCATCTCGCCAACGGCCAGAACCTGTTCCTGAACTTCCGCGAGAAGGCGCCGCTGAAGGCAACCCCGAACATGTTCCTCGATGACCAT
>DATEKI010000144.1:0-5061 GCA_035277545.1 Rhodanobacteraceae bacterium
AACGCACGTTGTCGAGGTACAACAACATCGCCGGGTGGGTTTCGACCGCGAGCAGCATGTCGGCAAAACGGCCGGTGACGTGCGGGCGGATCGCTTCACGCTCCATCGGCGCCGCGAACAGAAGTGCCGGGCGCTTGTCGACCGACACCGCGAAATGGTTCGACCAGAAATGTACCAGCCGCTCCACGAACGGGGTGTCGGTGACGGTGGCGATCCGGTAGCGCGCCGCGGCTTCCGCCAGCAGTTCCTTGCGCGCTTCCTGGCGGTACGGTTTCAGCGCCTGCTTCAGCGCGGTGGCATTGGCCTGGCCGTCCTTCGACGCGCCTTGCATGTCGCCCATCAAAAACGCACGCCGGCCGAGCCCGCCTTGCCTGAATTCGCGACGCGCCATCTGCAGCTGCGCTTCTTCGCGAAGATAGTCGAGGCTGCCCGGCAGACCCACGAACGCGTTGCCGGCATCGGAGCCGCGCGCGAGCTGCGCATTCAACCAACCGCGCGGATCACGTACGCTGGCCAGTTCGCCCGGCTTCGCGCCCAAACCGAAGCGATTGACCGCCGCGGTGACATCGTTGCCGGATGCATTCATGGAGCCGCCTCGCGCCGTGCCATGGACGCGATAACGCTGCGCGCGTGAATCCGGTTGACCGGAAATCCCGCGCGTTCAGCTTTGCGGTGTCACTCGCCCGCGACGGTCATCTTCCCGACCAGGATCGAACCGGTCAGGATCGAGGAGCGCGGATCGACGTCCGCGCCAATCGCCTGCACGCCCATGAACATGTCGCCCAGATTGCCGGCAATGGTGATTTCCTGCACCGGGTAGGCGATCTCGCCGTTCTCGACCCAGAAGCCGGCAGCGCCGCGCGAATAATCGCCGGTAATGATCGACACGCCCTGCCCGATCAGTTCGGTGACCAGCAATCCGGTTCCCATCCTTTGCAGCATCGCATTGAACGTCTGCGGCGCTTCACCGTCATGCGCGCCGGGCGCCACCACGAGGTTGTGCACGCCGCCCGCGTTGCCGGTGGTCTGAAGCCCCAGCTTGCGCGCCGAATAACTGCCCAGCACATAGCGTTGCAGCACGCCGCGCTCGACCAGTGCGGATTCGCGCGTCGCCACGCCTTCGGCGTCGAACGCGCCGGACGCGTGCCCGCGCGGCAGGAACGGCCTTTCGGCCACGTCGACGAACGCCGGCAACACCGGCTTGCCCGCATGGTCGAGCAGGAAGCTCGCGCGCCGGTACAACGATCCGCCGCTGACCGCGGATACCAGGTGTCCAACCAGCGAGCGTGCGACTTCCGGTGCGAACAGCACCGCGCACGCGCGCGTCGAAAGCTTGCGTGCCCCAAGCCGCGCCGCCGCGCGTCGGGCAGCCCTGGCGCCGATGCCTGCAAACCCCGGAAACGCATCCGCATCGCGCACGTACTCGTACCAGCCGTCGCGTTGCATGGCATCTCCCTGCCCCGCGATGAACGAGCAGGAAATCGAATGGTGCGTGCCGCGCTCGCGGCCCACGAAGCCGTGTGAATTCGCGTACACGCCGAGCGCGTCGCCGCATTGCACGCTGGCGCCTTCCGAGTTGGTGATCGCCGCTAGGGCGCGGCCCGCGGCCTCAACCTCGCGGCCGATGTCGATCGCGCGATCGACGTCCAGCTGCCACGGATGCCACAGGTCCAGGTCCGGGAAGTCGGTCTGCATCAGCGCTGCATCGGCGAGTCCGGCGCAGGGATCGGGTTCGGTGTAGCGCGCGATCGCGCAAGCCTGCGCGATCGTCGCGTCGATGGACGCTGGCTTCAGGTCGGCGGTGGAGGCGCTGCCCTTGCGTTGCCCGAAAAAGACCGTCAGCCCGAAACCGCGGTCACGGTTGCGTTCGACGGTTTCCACCTCGCCCAGCCGGACGTTGACGGAAAGCCCGGTGCTGACGCTCGCCGAGACCTCCGCCTGGGATGCGCCCGCCGCGCGCGCGCGCCGCACCACGTCATCGGCCAGGTTGGCGAGACGTTCCAGTTCCGCAACGCTGTCATCAGCTGTCACAATGTCGGTATTCACTTGGTTTCCCATTCAAGACCGGTCGATTCGCGCCGCCATGCAAGCCCCGGAAGAAGAACTGGACGAACGCCCCAGCCGCAGCGCGCGCCGCCGCGAAGCGCTGGACGTGCTGGCGTTCGCGAAACAATTGGCGGAGCTGCCGCCCGCACGCCTGGCCAGACTCGAACTCCCCGATGACGTGCGCGACGAACTCGCGGAAGTGCAGCGCACCCCTTCGCACATCGCGCACAAACGCCAGCTTGCGCACCTGGCGAAACTGATGCGCGCCCACGGCGAAGAAGCCTTTGCTCCATCGCGCGCCGCGCTGGCCAACGATCGCGGCAGGAACGCCCGCGAAACCGCGGCCCTGCACCGCGCCGAAGCGCTGCGCGAAGACCTGCTGGGCGACAACGCCGACGCGACGCTCACCGCGTTCATCACCGCGCATCCCGGCGTCGACCACCAGCACCTGCGCGCCTTGATCCGGCAATCCCGCCGCGAGCGCGAGACGAACAAGCCGCCGCGCGCGCAACGCGAGTTGTTCCGGTTGCTGCGCGATCTCGACGCAAGCTGATCACGCGGACGTTCCGCCCACCGTCATCGCGGTGATCTTCGTCGTCGGCATGCCGACGCCGACCGGCACGCTCTGCCCTTCCTTGCCGCACACGCCGACGCCTTGGTCGAGCTTGAGGTCGTTGCCGAGCATCGCGACGCGCGTCAGCACGTCCGGCCCCGAGCCGATCAAGGTCGCGCCCTTCACCGGCCGCGTGACCTTGCCGTGTTCGATCAGGTAGGCCTCGTTGGCGCTGAACACGAACTTGCCGTTGGTGATGTCCACCTGCCCGCCGCCGAAGTTGACGGCGTACAAACCGCGCTCGACCGAAGCGATGATTTCCTGCGGATCGCGTTCGCCTGCCAGCATGTACGTGTTGGTCATGCGCGGCATCGGCAGGTGGGCGAACGATTCGCGCCGTCCGTTGCCGGTCGGCGCCATGCCCATCAGCCGCGCGTTGTGCCTGTCCTGCATGTAGCCGACCAGGCGTCCGTTTTCGATCAGCGTCGAGCAGTGCGTGGGCGTGCCTTCATCGTCGATCGACAGCGATCCACGCAGCCCCTGCAAGGTGCCGTCATCGACGACCGTGACGCCATCGGCGGCGACCTTGTCGCCCATGCGTCCCGCGAATGCCGACGTGCCCTTGCGATTGAAATCACCTTCGAGGCCGTGCCCGATCGCTTCGTGCAGCAGCACGCCCGGCCAGCCCGGCCCCAGCACCACGTCCATCGTGCCGGCCGGTGCGTCGACGGCCTCCAGGTTCACCAGCGCCTGGCGCACGGCCTCGCGGGCCCACGCGTGCGCGCGGCCGGAGTCGATCAGCTCGCGATAGGCGCAACGCCCGCCTCCACCGGAATATCCCGATTCGCGTCGTCCATTCGACTCCGCGATCACCTGCACGTTGACGCGCGTCAACGGACGCACGTCGGCCGCGAGCGTGCCGTCGGACGCGGCGATCAGCACGGAGTCGTGCGTCGCGTTCATGCCGACGATCACCTGCTTGATGCGCGGATCGAGACTGCGCGCCAGCGCGTCGAGTTCGCGCAGCAGCGCGATCTTCGCGGCGTTGTCCAGCGCGTCGATGGGATCGTCCGCCGGATACAGGGCGCGCGCACCACGAATGCTGAGTGGTTTGCCGGCGCCGTTGCCGTCGTTGGCGATCGCGCGCGCCGCGCCTGCGGCTTCCAGCAACTGCGGCAACACGATGTCGTCGGAATACGCGAAGCCGGTTTTCTCGCCGGACACCGCGCGCACGCCGACACCCTGTTCGATCGAATGGCTGCCGTCGCGCACGATGCCGTCTTCCAGCACCCACGATTCGCTGCGCGAATGCTGGAAGTACAAATCCGCCGCGTCCACCGACGGCGCCATCACCCGTGCGAACACGCGTTCCAGGTCATTCGTGGAAAGGCCACCGGGCGCGAGCAGGTTGCGTTCGGCGAGTGCCAGAGGAGAATCCATGCGTGTCGAAACCTTGCGGGGATCGCGACAACGTAAGGGCGGTGCCGCCCGATCGCAAGCCGAAACCCGCTCAGTTGTGCATCACGCCGCGCGGCATCCGGTGGATTTCGTAATGCATACCAATGCCTGCCGTGACCGCCGGGTCCTGGTCGGTCAGCGTGCGCACCGCGGATTCGTCTTCCCTTTCCATGACGCCAATGCCGAACGCCCCGGCCGGATCCATCACCAGTCCGAGCGCGAACATTCGAACCGCGCCGCGAACGATCAGGTCGTGCCAATACAGCGCGTGCCGCTTCATCGCGTCCGCCTCCACAGGAGACAGATCCGCCGCGAAAGACGGGCGCGGCGGAACCAGCTTGCAAAAGAACGCCGGCATGTCGGTACCTCCGTGATGGGCGGCGCGATCTTACTGCGCGGATGCCGGCGGTGCGGAAGAAGTGCCTGGCGCGGGTGCGACGCTGGTGGAGCCGGCCGGCGGCGTGGCCGCGGTTGCAGGAACCGCGGGCGCCGTGCTCGACGCCGATGCCGGCGCGGATGCCACGGTCACGATCTTCGGCTTGTCCCAGCTTCCGGTGACGCGATAGATGCTGCCGGCGGCCTTGTTGATGCCCTTGCCGATCAAACCCTGCACCACCAACCCCGCCGCCGCGCCGACCGGGCCACCGATCACCGCGCCAACCACGGGTAGGGTTCCGCCGACGTGTGGCGTCACCTCCACGGTCAAGTCGTAATCGCGTGCGCGGAACCCCGTGCGGCCCTGCATCGCGATGCGCGCGGCGGGCGCCGCGATGACCATGTCGTGCGTCTCGGCGTCGCCGTCCCTCAGCGTGAAGTGGGCGGAAGCATCGTCGAAACCGAAGCCCGACTTGAACACGTCGCCGAAATGCAACATGAGGCGGCTCGGCAGTTCTCGCAGCGACAGGAGACCGAGCAAACGTCCGAGGCCAGGCTTCACTGCGAGGATGCTGCCCTCGCCCACCTTGATGTCCAGCTTGCCGCTCATCCACGCCAGCGAAAATGCC
>DATEKI010000145.1:0-14174 GCA_035277545.1 Rhodanobacteraceae bacterium
GATCGCCGCCCAGCGCGACCATCGCGTCGCGCATCGCGGCGAGGTCCACCACGCACGGCACGCCCGTGAAATCCTGCAGCACCACGCGCGCCGGCAGGAAGGAAATTTCGGTGGAAGGCTCGGCTTTCGGGTTCCAGTTCAGCACCGCTTCGATCTGCGCCTTGGTGACTTCGCTGCCGTCTTCGTTGCGCAGCAGGTTCTCCAGCAGGATCTTCATCGAGTAGGGCAGGCGCTTGATGTCGTGCTGCTTGCCCAGCTTCGCGAAACTGGCGATCTGGTACGACTTGCCGCCAACGCTGAGGGTGTCGCGAATCCCGAACGAGTCTTGCATGGTGCTCTCCTGAAAGTGCGCGCGTGTCTGTCTATGGCTTGAGTTTGTGCAACGAGGAACGTCATGTTTCGCGGTGTCCGGACGCACCGCCCGCAGCACAAGCCTTTCAATGGCTCGTGTCGTCGGAGCCGGATCCGGACATGCGCCGGACCCGGCGTGCTCCGGCAAATCCCGGATGGATTTGTCCGGAGCCGTGGAGATGGACCGCCTATTATCGCGCAAACCCCGCCGCGATGCCCGCACACCTGCGCCGGCGGGAGCGACTCGCTAGACTCACGCAAACCGCACGGGGACATCGCACACGTGACGAACACATCGGTCAGACCATGATCGCACCCGTCCGTTTGTTGTTCCGCATCTACGAGAAGTGGAAGCGCGACACCCTTTACGAGGGTGATTTCCGTCCCAGCATCAGCATCCTCAAGCTTTCCTTCATCGCGCTTTTCATTGGCGGCGCGGCGGCCGTCATCGCGTGGATGCTGTATCGGCTGATTGGCCTGGTCACGCACCTGGCCTTCGCGGGGCAATGGAACTTCGCCTTCGTCCAACCGGCCGACCTGCATGCGCCCTGGTGGGTGATCATCCTGGCGCCCGTGGTCGGCGGCATCATCATCGGTTTCATGGCGCGCTACGGCACCGAGCGCATCCGCGGCCACGGCATTCCCGAGGCACTGGAAGCCATCCTGTTCCGGCGCAGCAAGATGATGGCCAAGGTCGCCATCCTGAAGCCGTTGTCGTCGGCGATTGCGATCGGCACCGGCGGCCCGTTCGGTGCCGAGGGCCCGATCATCATGACCGGCGGCGCGGTCGGTTCGCTGATCGGGCAGGCGTTCGAACTGACTTCGATCGAACGCCGCACGCTGCTGGTGGCAGGCGCCTGCGCGGGCATGTCCGCGACCTTCGCGACGCCCATCGCGGCGACGCTGGTGGGCGTGGAAATGCTGCTGTTCGAGATGCGCCCGCGAAGCACCATCCCGGTGGCCGTGGCCTGTTTCGTCGCTGCGGTGTTGCGGCCATTCCTGATCGGCCCGGGGCCGCTGTTTCCCATCACCGTCCAGTTCCATCTGCACATCGCGGAATTCGGCATGGCCGCAGTCAGCGGCATCATGGCGGGACTGCTGGCGACGGCGGTGACCTTCCTCGTCTACAAGGTCGAGGATGGCTACCGCAAACTGCCGATCCATTGGATGTGGTGGCCCGCCATCGGCGCGATGGTGGTCGGCATCGGCGGCGTCATCGATCCCCAGACGCTGGGCGTCGGCTACGACATCATCTACCAGTTGCTGACCGGCAAGATCGTCGGCGCCGCGATCGTCACCTTCATGATCGTCAAGGCGGCGATCTGGATCGTGTATCTCAGTTCCGGCACCTCGGGCGGCACGCTGGCGCCGCTGCTGGCCCTGGGCGCAGGGCTGGGCGGGCTGGAAGCCATGATCTTTCCCGGGCCGTATCCGCTCTTGTGGCCGCTGCTCGGCATGGGCGCGATGCTGGCCGCGGTGATGCGGATGCCATTCACGTCCATCATGTTCGCATTGGAGCTGACCGGCAACGCCAGCATGCTGCCGGCGCTCCTGATCACCTGCACCACGGCCTACGGCGCCAGCGTATTCCTGATGAAGCGGTCCATCCTCACCGAGAAGATCGCGCGCCGTGGCCTGAACATCTTCCGCCCGTACACCCTCAACCGCCTCGAATACATGTCGGTGAAAGAGGTGATGACGCGTGACGTGGTGGGCGTTCCGGCGGACATGACGGTGCGGGAGCTGCGCGACCAGTATTTCGGTAGCGACCAGAAGTATCGTGCCTACCCGGTGGTGGATGCGGAGGGCACCTTGCTGGGCATCGTCGATCGCGCGCGGCTGCGGGAATGGCTGGATCGCGACGGCTCGGGCGAGGCACGCCTTGCCGATCTCATGAGCGGCGATCCGGTGGTCGCCTTTCCCGAGGAAAGTTGCCAGAGCATCGCCATCCGCATGGCGGTGGAAAAACGTGACCGCATTCCCGTGGTGAGTCGCGAAGGTCAACGCCTGCTCGGCATGGTCACCCGTTACGACCTGCTGACGCCGTATACGCAGACCCACGACGAGGAACTGCTGCGCGAACGGGTGTTTCGCGGGCGCGGGCAGTCGCACTGACTCAAAGCGGTTTCGCTCGCAAGCGAGCGAGCCCCTTTCTGTTTCGGCAGAAAGGGGCGAAAGACCATTGCGCCTGGCACGACGGTTTCGGCAACATCGTGTTGCCGAAACTTCCCTGCGCTTCTCGCGCCAAGCGGGCCGGCGCGAACTCGGCCATCCATGGCCTCAAACATACGCGCCTTGCTCCCGCTTGGCGCTGCGATGCTCGGCGTCGTACAAAGGCGCTTGAAGAGCGTTGCTTCGTTGTCGGTCATCCATGACCTACGGGTTGGCAACCTGGAACGGCGCAGGCCATGGATGGCCGGGAGCGAAGCGACAAACGCGCCGTTGGCGGTGCCGCAGTCGCGATGCCGATCGCACGAGCAAGGCGCGCATGTCCGACTGCAGGGATGCAGGAGTTCGCGCCGGCGCGCGATCGGGGAGCGGCAAGGGCAGTCGAGACAACAGGACGTTGTCGAGATCACCGCCACAGGCGCAATGGTTTTTGGGTACTTTTTGCCGAAACAAAAAGTACCCCGCTCGCCGCCGAGGCGAGCGGAACCAAAGCAAGGGTGTTGCATGCCTGCGGTAACGTTTAGAGTCCGGCCACTAGGATGACCGTGCAATACGGACTGCACTGCAGGCAGATCAACCGCGCAGCGCCACACCGGTGAGCATCCCGCGCGCGATCATCACTTCGCGCTTGGGCCGCAGCAGCAGGTGGTGGCGCCTGCCGCCGAGTTGCCGCCACAGCACGGCGGCGCGCACCGCGGCCAGCAGCAGCGCGCGCACGCGCCGGGCTTGCGCAGGTTGCCGCAGGTAGAGCGGATTCCCGACGACGGTGATGCGCGGTTTCAGGCCCGACAGGTTGTTGCTGTAAAGATCGGCAAGTCGCGCGATGATCGTGGGGTGGGTGAGGGGAAAGTGCTGCAGCTGCCGCTGCATGCCGGCCAGGCCCTCGCCGAGTTGCCGGCTTATGGCGGCGTGGGCCGCCAGGCTGCGTTCCAGCTTCATCACATTGATGAGCATGTGGAACAGTGGAAGGTCGCGATCGTTGCCTTCGACCTGTTCGACCAGCACGCGCAGGCCGCGTCGCACGCCGTGGTTGCCGCCGAACACGTCGGCGGCACTGGCGGATTCCAGCTTGAATACGCTGGCCAGGCTGGCCTCCATCGCCTCGGGGTCGCAATCCCCGTCGCGAGCGAGGTCGCGCACCAGCGACAACGCCTGGAACAAGCCCGCCAATGCCAGCACGCGCGATTCCTTCATGGCGCCGTTCCGATCGGTGGCGCGTCGGTGGCGTCGATCACCGCGCCTCCGAGGCATTCATCGGCGCTGTAGAACACGACCGACTGTCCGGGCGCGACCGCACGTTGCATTGCGTCGAAGCGTACCGAGCAACGATCGCCATGCACCTCGACGTGGCACGCCTGCGGCGGCTGGCGGTAGCGCGTCATCGCGGTGCAATCGAACGATGCCGCCGGCGAATTGCCCGCGATCCAATGCGCGCCGCTTGCGCTCAATGCGCGGGATTGCAGCCATGGGCTGTCATGGCCCTGGTCGACGTAAACGACATTGTTGGCGACGTCCTTGCCCACCACGTACCAGGGCTCACCGCTGCCGTCCGCACGGCCGCCGATGTGCAATCCGGAACGCTGGCCAAGGGTGTAAAACATCGCGCCCTCGTGTTCGCCCAGCGAGCGACCGTGCGGGTCACGCAACTCTCCCGGCTGCGCCAGCAGGTACGTCGAAAGAAAGGTACGGAAATCGCGCTCGCCGATGAAGCAGATGCCGGTGGAGTCCCTTTTCGCTGCCACGGGCAGGCCCGCTTCATCGGCCATTTTGCGGACTTCGACCTTTTCGAGGTCGCCCAGCGGGAACAGCGCGGCGCCGAGCTGATCCTGGTCGAGCATGTGCAGGAAATAGGTCTGGTCCTTGCCGCCGTCGTGCGCGCGCAGCAGCCGCCAGCGGCCGTCGATGCAATCATTGCGCGCGTAGTGGCCGGTCGCGATTTTTTCGGCGCCATCCGCGCGCGCGGCATCGAGGAACGTGCCGAACTTGATCTCGCGATTGCACAGCACGTCGGGATTGGGCGTGCGGCCGGCGCGGTATTCGTCGAGGAAATACGCGAACACCCGCTCGCGGTATTCGGCCGCGAAGTTGGCACTGCGGAACGGAAGGCCCAGCTTCGCGCACACCGCCAGGGCGTCCTTGCGATCGGCATCCGCGTGGCACCCGGATTCCGCATCTTCATCTTCCCAGTTCAGCATGAAGAGCCCGGACACATTGTGACCGGCGCGCTTCAGCAATAGCGCCGCGACCGAGGAGTCGACCCCGCCGGACATCCCGACCGTGACCCGCATGCTCACGTGCTCCGGGGCGGCAGCAGCGAGCGCAGCGTCGCCAGCGGCAATCGCTGTCCGGCCAGCCAGTCATCGAGGGTACCCAGTACCAGCGCGCTGCGCAGGCGTCCGGCATTGGCCGCGATGTCCGCGTAGCTCATCCACAGTGCGCGGGCGATACCGGCATCGAGCGGGCGCCCGGAGTGGTGCTTCACCGGGTGGCCGGCAAACGCGAAACGCACGATGTGGTGATCGTGGACCGGGCTGTGCCACTGCTGCACGCCGATGAAATGGTCCAGGGCGACCTCCCAGCCGGTTTCCTCGAGGGTTTCGCGTACCGCAGCCTCGGCCAGGCTCTCGTGGTCCTCGAGGTGTCCCGCCGGCTGGTTGATCCGCAGTTCCCCGCGGATGTCTTCCTCGACCATCAGGAACCGGTCGCCATCGGCAATCACGCAGGCCACGGTCACGTGGGGGCACCAGATGGCGTCGCGGTCCGCTGCGCTTGCAAAATCGTCCATAGGGTTCGGCACTGGAAATTCCATCATTTTGCCATCATCTGGTGTGACCTTTCGTCACTACTTGCCTGCGCCCGCGGGCATATACTCGGACCAAAGAGCAGGACCCACATGACACCAGGAAAAACGCACGACAACGAGACCGAGCATGAGCAGGGCGTGGTCGTCGAACCCAGCCGTCCGGAAACCGCACGGCCACCGCTGTACCAAGTGGTATTGCTCAACGACGACTACACGCCGATGGAGTTCGTGGTGGTGGTGCTGGAGACGTTTTTCAACATGGCGCGCGAACGCGCGACGCAGGTGATGTTGCACGTGCATACGCGGGGCAAGGGCGTTTGCGGCGTGTTCAGCCGCGAGGTTGCAGAAAGCAAGGTGTCGCAGGTGAACGAATTCTCGCGCATCCACCAGCATCCGTTGTTGTGCACGATGGAAAAGTTGTAACCGTCCCCATATCGGTGCAATAGAGATTCGGAGACCCACTCAATGTTCAGCAAGGACCTCGAGTTCACCATCGGGCAGTGCTACAAGGAGGCCCGCGAGCAACGCCACGAGTTCATGACCGTGGAACACTTGTTGCTGGCGCTGCTCACCAATCCCACCGCGGCGGCGGTGCTGCGTGGCTGCGGCGCCGACATCGACAAGCTCGCGAAGGACCTGCGTTCCATCATCACCGAAACGGTGCCGGTGCTTCCGTCGGGCGACGAGCGTGACACGCAGCCGACGCTTGGTTTCCAGCGCGTGCTGCAGCGCGCCGTGTATCACGTGCAATCGTCGGGCCGCAAGGAAGTGACCGGCGCGAACGTGCTGGTCGCGATCTTCGGCGAGAAGGATTCGCACGCCGTGTACTTCCTGCACCAGCAGGAAGTCGAGCGGCTGGACGTGGTCAATTACGTTTCGCACGGCATCGCCAAGATCGGCCATGAATCCGACGCGGCACCCGCCGCGGGCGAGGCGGGCACGGAGGCTGAAGGCGAGACCAAGGACAAGGACAACGCGCTGGCTGAATACGCGAGCAACCTCAACGAGCGCGCCGAGCAGGGCAAGATCGACCCGCTGATCGGCCGCGAGGAAGAGGTCGAGCGCACCATCCAGGTGCTGTGCCGCCGGCGCAAGAACAACCCGCTGTACGTGGGCGAATCGGGCGTCGGCAAGACCGCGCTCGCGGAAGGCCTGGCGCGCCGCATCGTCGAGGGCAAGGTGCCAGAGGTGCTGGAAGACGCCACGATCTGGGCGCTGGACCTCGGTGCGCTGGTCGCGGGCACGAAGTACCGCGGCGATTTCGAGAAGCGCCTGAAGGCCGTGATTGCCCAACTCAAGAAGGATCCGAAGGCGATCCTGTTCGTCGATGAAATCCACACCATCATCGGCGCGGGTTCGGCGTCGGGTGGCACGATGGACGCGTCCAACCTGCTCAAGCCGGCGCTGGCGTCGGGCGAGCTGCGCTGCATCGGGTCCACCACGTTCCAGGAATTCCGTGGCGTGTTCGAAAAGGACCGCGCGCTGTCGCGGCGCTTCCAGAAGATCGACGTGGTCGAGCCGTCCGTGGCCGACAGCGTGGAAATCCTGAAGGGCCTGAAGACCCGCTTCGAGGAACACCACAACGTCAGCTACAGCGACGAGGCGCTGAAGGCCGCCGTGGATTTGTCGGTCAAGCACATCCCCGACCGGCTGCTGCCGGACAAGGCGATCGACGTGATCGACGAGGCGGGGGCACACCAGCGCCTGCTGCCCGACGACAAGCGCACCGGCAAGGTCGACGTGGAGGAAGTTGAATACATCGTCGCCCGCATGGCGCGCATTCCGCAGAAGCAGGTTTCGGCTTCCGACCGCGACGTGCTGCGCAACCTCGACCGCAACCTCAAGATGGTGATCTTCGGCCAGGACCAGGCGATCGACACGCTGGCTTCCGCGATCAAGATGGCGCGTTCGGGCCTCGGCAGCCCCGACAAGCCGATCGGCAACTTCCTGTTCGCGGGGCCCACCGGCGTCGGCAAGACCGAGGTCACGCGGCAGCTGGCGCTGCAGCTCGGCATCGAGCTGGTGCGCTTCGACATGTCCGAATACATGGAACCGCATTCGGTGTCGCGCCTGATCGGCGCGCCCCCGGGCTATGTCGGCTTCGACCAGGGCGGACTGCTCACCGAGTCGGTGGTCAAGCATCCGCATTGCGTGCTGCTGCTGGACGAGATCGAAAAGGCCCATCCTGACCTCTTCAACATCCTGCTGCAGATCATGGACCATGGCGTACTCACCGACACCAACGGCCGTGAGGCGAATTTCCGCAACGTGATCCTGGTGATGACGACCAACGCCGGCGCACGCCAGGCATCGCGGCGCAGCATCGGCTTCGTGGAACAGGAACATGCGACCGACGCGATGGAGGTGATCCGCCGGACGTTCACGCCGGAGTTCCGCAACCGCCTCGATGCCGTCGTGCAGTTCAAGTCACTGGACTTCGACCATATCCTGCGTGTGGTCGACAAGTTCCTGATCGAACTGGAATCCCAGTTGCTGGAAAAACGCGTCAGCCTGAATGTCACGCCGGAAGCGCGGCGCTGGCTGGCCGAAAACGGGTTCGACCCGCACATGGGTGCTCGACCGATGGCGCGGCTGATCCAGGACAAGGTGAAGCGCGCGATCGCCGACGAGTTGCTGTTCGGCAAGCTGGCGGACGGCGGCAAGGTCAACCTCGGCGTGCGCGATGGCGAGTTGACCGTGGATACGGAAGCCGCCGAGAAGCTGCCTGCCGTGGTGGAATAAAGCCCGACAGTCTCCGCGGAGGCACCGCTCGCGGCCGACCCGAAGTCGGCCGCGAGGGCCGTTTCAGGCCCGCGCTGCCCTCCGTGCACACCGCTCCTTTTCTTCGCCGCCAGTTACTTGACCGGCCCGTTCAAGCAGGGTCCCAAGGGTAGGTACGGGATCGCGGCGCCGGTTGGGTGTCGCGCGTCGATCGTGCCGGGGCAGGGTGATGCACGATTCGGGCACGACCCGTTTCCTGGGGCCGGACGAGTATCTGCGTTGGGCCGAATTCGTGGCGTCATCGCCCGAGGGCAATGCCCGCGTCAGGAACCCCGGGGACAGGCCGTGAGGCACGCCTGAACTTCCTCCGCTCCTTCCTGTTTTTCCCGTGTCGCCGCGCGTCCCCGTGCCGGATGGGGTGGGTGCGTCGTTCAATATCCGGATATCGTGATGAAGCGAGTGCATCCGGCACTCACTTCATCCGGTAGGTGATGCGCCCCTTGGTAAGGTCATACGGTGTCATTTCGACCTTGACCTTGTCGCCGGTCATGATCTTGATGTAGTGCTTGCGCATGCGGCCGGAGATGTGCGCGGTAACGACATGCCCGTTTTCCAGCTGCACTCGGAACATGGTGTTGGGCAGGCTTTCGCGCACCGTGCCTTCCATTTCAATGACGTCGTCTTTGGCCATGGGATTGCGCTTGGCGCGAATCGTTAAACCGCGCATTCTGCCACGACGGCGGCTTGCGCGAAAGCACGGGCTTCGAAGCAGTGTCCCCGCGATGTTCCGACCGTTGACCGCAGCCGATGATCGCCACGAACGTGCGCGCCGATCGCTTGCAGCTCCATGCTACATTGGCGCGCATTTCGGTCAGGCAAGTTATGCGCGTCGTTTGCGTCCATCCAGCCCGCGACGCAGTGCCCTGTGGCGCGGGTCCCGTGCACATCGGCAGTGCACCGGACAATGACATCGTGCCCGCGGGGGTGGGCGTCGATCCTCACCATGTCACGCTGACCGCCGATGCGCGGGGCCTGCAGCTGGCCGTGCGGCCGGGTTGCCAGCGCGTATACGTCAATGCGCGCGCGGTGCGCGAGAAGGCGCTGCTCAGGTACGGAGACACGGTGACGCTGGGCACGAACAAATTCCTGGTGGCGGCTGATGCCGCGCCTGCGGAGGTCCGGGACGTGGGCGAAGCGATTGCTTATCCGGGCCAGGCTGGCTTGCGGGTCATGTCGGGTGCGGCATCGGGGCAGCTGCTGCCGGTTGCGCCGGAGCTGCGACTGGGCGCCGGGAGCCGGCATTTCGGCGACCTCTCCTACGCCTGCCGCGTGGCGCAGACTGAAGACGGACTGGTATTCGAGTCCGAAAGCGCCGCGCCTCGCGTCAATGGCTGGCGCTGCCAACGGGCTCGCCTGGCGCCCAATGACCAGATCGTGCTGGGCGAACACCGGTTCGTGGTCGAAGCGCCCGGCCTGCAATGCGCGGCCCACGCCGTCACCCAACCAGCCTCCACGGTGCCCGTCCCGGAACCGGAACCGGACGATGCGCCACACACCGAAATCTGGTGGCTGATCGGCGCGGCGGCCGTGCTCGCCGGATTGATCGCACTGTTTTTGTATTTCCGCTGGTAATCCCACTTCATTGCAGGAACGTCGAACCATGTCGCGAGCGTGGAACTTCAGTGCCGGCCCGGCGACGATGCCGGAAGACGTGTTGAAACGCGCCCAGCGGGAATTGCTGGAATGGAACGGCGCGCGCGCGTCGGTGATGGAAGTCAGCCATCGCGGCAAGGCTTTCATGGACATGGCGGCGCGCGTCGAGTCCGACCTGCGCGAACTGCTGGACATTCCGTCGAACTACAAGGTGCTCTTCCTGCAGGGCGGCGCGACCCAGCATTTCGCCCAGGTGCCGATGAACATCGCGGCCGATGGCCAGCGCGCTGATTACATCGTCAATGGACACTGGGGCGAGAAGGCCGCCAGTGAGGCCGCGTTGTACGCAGCGCCGCACCTGGCCGCGAGTTCGAAAGCGGATGGCTATCGATCCATTCCGGGGCGTGCCGGCTGGGATCTCGGCCCTGGATCGGCATACGTCCACGTCACCACCAACGAAACCATCCACGGCGTCGAGATGCACGACATCCCCGACGTCGGTGGCGTGCCGCTCGTTGCCGACATGTCGTCAGACATCCTGTCCCACCCGCTGGACGTCACGAAATTCGGACTGATCTACGCGGGTGCCCAGAAGAACATCGGTCCTTCCGGACTGGTGGTGATGATCGTGCGCGAGGATTTGCTGCAGCGTCATCCCAGGCCGCTGCCACGCATCTTCCGCTATGCCGAATACGCCGCGGCAGACTCCATGTTGAACACGCCGAACACCTGGGGCTGGTATCTCGCCGGCTTGACGTTCCAATGGCTGAAGGCGCAGGGTGGGCTTGTCGAAATGGAGCGCCGCAACCGCACCAAGTCGGAAGCACTGTACGCCGCCATCGATGGTTCCGGCGGGTATTACGGCAATCGGGTGGAGCCTGCCGCGCGTTCGCGGATGAACGTGATCTTCAACTTGCACGATGCCGCGCTCGAACCCGTGTTCGTCGCGGAAGCCGCGAATGCAGGGTTGCTGGCTCTGAAAGGCCATCGCGCCCTGGGTGGCATCCGCGCTTCCATCTACAACGCGGTGCCTATCGAAGGCGTGCGTGCGCTGTGTGATTTCATGGCGGAATTCCGGCGCACCCATGGCTAGTCGCACCCATCCGCGCAAGTCCGAGCCCGCGTTCGACGCCGCGCGCCTGGCCAATGCCGCCACCGCGAAGCTCCGCGCCTATGATCCCGGCCACGACCTGCCGGCGTTGCGAAAACGCTTTGGCGAGAACATCGCCGAACTGGGATCGAACGAGAATCCACTCGGTCCCAGCCCGCATGCATTGAAGGCCATGCGCGCGGCGCTGGCCGAAACCTTCCGTTACCCCGATCCGCGTGGCATGCAACTGAAGCACGCCTTGGCGGAGCACCTCGCGGTCGATGTGGAAGGCATCGCGCTGGGCAACGGCTCGCACGAACTGCTGATGTTGCTGGCGCAGTGCTTCGCCGACGCGAAGCATTCGATCGTGTTCTCGCAGTTCGGGTTCGCGGTATTTCCCATCGCGACTGCAGCGTCCGGCGCGCGCGCGATCCGCGTGCCGGCATTGGCGCGCAATCACCGCAGTGCACCGTGCGGACACGATCTCGATGCCATGGCCAGGGCGATTCGCGCCAACTCGCGCATCGTCTACCTCGCCAATCCGAACAATCCGACTGGCACATGGTTTGATGATGCCGCGTTGGCGGCATTCCTCGAAAAGGTGCCGCGCAACGTGCTGGTGGTGGTGGACGAGGCGTATCACGAATACGTCGACGCACCCGGCCTCACGACCGCGCTGGGTTTTGCGGGCAAGCATCCGAACCTCGTCGTGACCCGCACGTTCTCCAAGGCGTACGGCATGGCCGGCGCGCGCGTGGGTTACCTGGTCGCCCACCCCGAGGTTGTCGGAGTGCTGGAACGCCTGCGCGAGTCGTTCAACGTCAACAACGTCGCACTTGCGGGCGCCGCCGCCGCGCTTGCAGACAAACCGTGGCTGGCGAAGGCGCGCGCATTCAACCGGGCGGAACGCGAATGGCTGCGCGAGGAATTGCTGGAACGCGGCTATCGCTGCCTGCCGTCGCAAACCAATTTCCTGTTGTGTGTCCTGCCGCGTGATGCGGCCAAACTGGAACGCCATTTGTTCGAACGCGGCGTGATCGTGCGCCCGATGGGTGGCTACGGCTTGCCGCGCACGTTGCGGATCAGCGTGGGCAGCCGCGCGGAGAACAGGCGCCTGTTGCGGGCGCTGCCGTGAACGGGCAACTGGACTGGATCGCATCACCGGTTGTCGCTCCGCTGGACGGCACGGTCGGCGTACCGGGGGACAAATCGGTCTCGCACCGCGCGATCATGCTGGCCGCGCTGGCCAATGGACCGTCGCGCATCACTGGATTCCTCGAAGGCGAGGACACTCGCGCGACCGCGCGCATCTTCGGCCGAATGGGCGTGCGGATCGACGCGCCTTCGCCCGGTGTGCGCATCGTGCACGGGGTCGGCCTGCACGGGTTGCGGGTACCGGAAGGCGTATTCGATTGCGGCAACTCCGGCACCGCGATGCGCCTGCTGTGTGGCGTGCTGGCAGGGCAGACGTTCGACTCGACGTTGACCGGCGATGCTTCCCTGTCGAAACGGCCGATGCGGCGTGTGATCGAACCGTTGGCACGGATGGGCGCGGGCATCGAAGCCGGCAAGGGCGACACGCCACCGCTGCACGTGCACGGCGGACGGCCGCTGCACGGCATCGACTACGCGTTGCCCATCGCCAGCGCGCAGGTGAAATCGGCGCTGCTGCTGGCCGGCTTGTACGCGGACGGTGAAACGTTCGTCACGGAGCCGCGCCCGACCCGTGATTACACCGAGCGCATGTTGCGTGCATTCGGCTGGCCGGTCGCGTTCGAGCCCGGGAGGGCACGCCTTTCCGGCGGGCATGCACTGCATGCGACCGATATCGAAGTGCCCGCGGACTTTTCCTCGGCGGCGTTCTTCATTGTCGCCGCGACCATCGTGCCGGGTTCGGAGCTTGTCTTGCGCAACGTCGGCATCAATCCGCGCCGCACGGGAATGTTGCATGTGCTGCGCACGATGGGCGCGGACATCATGGAAGAAAAACCGCGTGATGCAGGTGGCGAGCGGGTCGCGGATCTGGTGGTTCGCCATGCACGGTTGCATGGAATCGAAGTGCCCTTGGAGCATGTCGCCGACATGATCGACGAATTCCCGATCCTGTTCGTGGCCGCAGCCTGTGCCGAAGGCATCACGACGATTCGTGGCGCCGCGGAACTGCGGGTCAAGGAATCCGATCGCATCGCCGTGATGGCCGCGGGCTTGCGCGCGCTCGGCGCGTGCATCGAGGAGTCGCCGGATGGCGCGGTGATCGAGGGCGGCAGGTTGCACGGCGGCACCGTCGAAGCGCATGGCGACCATCGTGCTGCAATGGCCTTCGCGGTCGCAGGCGCGGTGGTGCAGGGCGCCGTCACGATCCGCGATTGCGCCAATGTCGCGACGTCGTTCCCGGGATTCGTCGAATCGGCGCAAGGCTGTGGCTTGGCGCTGCACAAGGCCTGAGCCGGACCGGCATCCGCTAAAATTTGCCGGATGACGACGAGCGATTCCGTTCCGGTGCTGACCATCGATGGCCCCTCGGGCTCCGGCAAGGGCACGATTGCCCGAGCGGTGGCCGACCGATTGGGCTGGCGCATGCTGGATTCCGGTGCGATCTATCGCGCGGTCGGCCATGCTGCCGGCGTGCAGGACCTGGATGTCTCCGACGCTCAGGCCGTCGCACGCTGCGCGGCAAACACCCGCATCGAATTCCGCGATCCCGGTGACGGCGGCGATACACGGGTCATCATCGATGGCGAGGACGCCACCGATGCCATCCGCACCGAAACCGCGGGCGCCGCGGCATCCGCGATCGCGGCGCTTCCGGAAGTGCGAAAAGCCTTGGTAGACAAGCAGTTGGCGTTCCGACAGCCACCTGGGCTCGTTGCGGACGGCCGCGACATGGGCACCGTGATCTTTCCCGATGCCCCGTTCAAGGTGTTCCTGACCGCAAGCGCCGCGGAACGGGCGGAAAGGCGCTATAAGCAGTTGAAGTCAAAGGGACTTGACGTTACACTAGCCAGCCTTTTGCACGAGATCGAGTTGCGTGACGCGCGTGACGCGTCGCGCACGGTTGCGCCGTTGCGACCGGCTGCCGATGCGGTGGTGATCGACACCACCGGACAGCCGATTCCAGCGGTCGTGGACCGGGTACTTGGCGTGGTGCGGAAGGTTTGATTGCAACAACGTGCCGCGTTCGCGCGGTTTTCCCAATCGGATGCATCGATGCATCCCCCAACCGGCGGATCGCCGCCTGTGGAATCGACATCAATGGAACTTGCAGGCCTCGCGATCCATTCCCAACCTGGAATCCCCATGACCGAAAGTTTTGCCGAACTCTTTGAACAGAGCCAGTCGCTGGCCAAATTGAAACCCGGAGCCATCGTCTCCGGCACCGTCGTCGAA
>DATEKI010000146.1:0-11891 GCA_035277545.1 Rhodanobacteraceae bacterium
CGGTGGGCTGCTTCCCCGCCCGCGGGAAGGCGGAACGCAGTGAACGTGCGCCTAGCGCGGGATGAGGATGGCTTTTGGCGCTGCCCCAGCCCTCGCCGGAATCGCGTGGCGCTGGCCCATTAACATGCACAACTGATCGACATGGAAGGACAACGGATGCGCATCCTCGTCACCGGCGCCGCCGGCTTCATCGGATCCGCCCTGAGCCTGCGCCTGCTGGCGCGCGGCGACGAAGTGCTGGGCGTCGACAATCTGAACGATTACTACGACGTCACCCTGAAGCAGGCACGGCTCGACCGGCTGACGCCACACCCCAATTTCAAATTCGCCAAACTCAGCATCGAGGACCGGCCGGCGCTGGAGAAGGCCTTCCACGGATTCCGGCCGCAGCGGGTGGCCAATCTGGCGGCGCAGGCGGGCGTGCGCTACTCCATCGAAAACCCGTACGCCTACGTCGAATCGAACCTGGTCGGCTTCATCAACATCCTGGAAGCCTGCCGGCACGGCAAGGTCGGGCACCTCGTGTACGCGTCCTCCAGCTCGGTGTACGGCGCCAACCGCAAGCTGCCGTTCTCGGTCCAGGACCCGGTGGACCATCCGGTCAGCCTGTACGCCGCCACCAAGAAAGCCAATGAATTGATGGCGCACACCTACAGCCATCTCTATGCCCTGCCGACCACCGGTCTGCGCTTTTTCACCGTTTATGGCCCGTGGGGCCGGCCGGACATGGCGCTGTTCCTGTTCACCCGGAAAATTCTGGCGGGCGAGCCGATCGACGTGTTCAACCACGGCCACCACACCCGCGACTTCACCTACATCGACGACATCGTCGAAGGCGTGATCCGCACACTAGACCACGTGCCCACACCCGATCCGGCCTACGACCCCCTGCACCCGAACTCCGCGACGTCGTCGGCGCCGTACCGCGTGTACAACATCGGCAACAGCCATCCCGTCCAGCTCTCGCATTACATCGAGGTGCTTGAGGACTGCCTCGGCCGCAAGGCCGGGAAGAACCTGCTGCCGCTGCAGCCCGGCGACGTGCCCGACACCAGTGCGGAAGTCACCGAACTGATGAACGACACCGGCTACAAACCCGACACTTCGGTCGAGCATGGCGTCAAGCGCTTCGTCGACTGGTACCGGCGCTATTACGGCGTTTGACGATTCGCTACCGGCGCACGCCGTCCGTGTCGCCAGGCGAGGAACTTGTATTCCAGGCCGCCGACCAGTTCGTGCAAGGCGACGCTCGCCTTGCCGACGCCGCTTTCCTGCGGGATGAACGCCCCCGGCCAGACATGCGTCCGGATTTCCGGCAAGTCGCTCGGCCACGCGCACGGCTCGAACCCCCACGCGCGGAACGCATCGACGGCGCGCGGCATGTGCATGGCCGAGGTCACCAGCCAGATGCGCCTGGGCAGCGGGGGCGACAACGCCGCAACGTTGCCCGCGTTCTGCCAGGTGTTGTCGGAGCGGTCCTCGATTTCAATGGCCTTGGAGGGTACGCCGAGTTTTACCGCGAGGTTCGCCATCGGCACGGCCTCGCGGATGTCCCACCCGGCACCGCCCGCAATCACCAGGCGTGTGCCGGGCAGCGTCTTCCACAACGCCACCGCCGTGAACACCCGTTGCAGGCCCGCTTCATGGAGCGCGCCGTAGTCATCGGACGAGCGTGGCGCATATTCGAAACCGGCGCCCAACACCACGATGGTGTCAGGCTGGGGTGCCGGACAACTCCGCGCGGGCGGCCCACGCATCGCCACCGCACGCGCCAGTGCCGTCGCCCCGAGCGGCGTCATCGAAGCCACCAGCAGCACCTCGAGCGCGATGCCCGCGTAGCGCACACCCACCGGCAGCCAATGCCAACCCGCGACGACCAATACCGGCAGCACCACCGCGTACGGCAGGGGTGACGTGGCCCACATCGGAAACGACATGCCGTGCGATCCTTCCGGGTTCGATCGGATCCAACGCTCAGCGCGTACCCGCACCGAGTTTCCGCTCCCATGCCAGCGCGGTCCGCGCGATGAAATCCAGGTCGTCGTGGCGCGGCTGCCAACCGAGTGTCGTGCGGATGCGATCGGACACCGCGACCAGCGATGGCGGATCGCCGGCGCGGCGCGGCTCTTCCACGAACGGCACCGGCGAACCATGTGCCTTGCCGACCGCATCGAGGACCTCGCGCACTGAATATCCGTGGCCGTAGCCGCAGTTGAGCGTGGTCGGGGCGCCTCCGTCGCGCAAGTAGCGCAATGCATCGAGATGCGCACGCGCCAGGTCGTCCACGTGGATGTAGTCGCGCACGCCGGTGCCGTCGGGCGTGTCGTAATCGGTGCCGAAGATCGACAGGCGCGGGCGCTTGCCCAGCGCGGCCTCGCACGCAACCTTGACGAGCAGCGTAGCGTTTTTCGTGGACTGCCCGACGCGTCCCGCGGGATCACACCCGGCGACGTTGAAGTAACGCAACGCGACGTAACGCGGGCCACCGGCCGCGGCAAGGTCGCGCAGCATCCACTCGCTCATCAGCTTGGACGAACCGTAGGGATTGATCGGCGCGTTGGGTGTGTCTTCGCGGGCGCGCCCGCCTTCCGGAATGCCGTACACCGCGGCCGTCGAGGAAAACACGATTTGCTTCACCCCCGCGTCGCGGCAGCATTCCAGCAGGTTGCGCGTGGCGCACGTGTTGTTGCCGTAATAGCGCAGCGGATCGGCAACCGATTCCGGCACGATGGTGCGCGCCGCAAAGTGCATCACCGTATCGACGCCGTGTTCGCGCAAGACGTTCGCCATCAGCGTGCGGTCGCCAACATTGCCGACGATCAATTCGGCGCCAATCACCGCATCGCGAAAACCGGTGGACAGGTCATCCACCACCACCACGCGTTCGCCCGCCTCGACCAACTGCAGCACCACATGGCTGCCGATGTAGCCGGCGCCACCCGTGACCAGGATACCCATGTCGTTTTCCGTCCTTGAATGGAATCCGGAAATGGTAGCCGCGTACGGATATCAACGCGCGAGCCAGGCGTTCGCCGCCATCGGCTGCTGCGAAACCCCGAATCCATTCGCCTGTTCACGGGTGCGTCGCGCAACAGCGAGCGATCGCAGCGCCGATGGTTGCATCGACGCCGCGACTCTCCGATTTCACCCACCCGCGCCGGCACCTGCGGTGTTCAATTCCTGGTACAGCTTGTCGGCAGCCGGCTTGGCGGGGAAGTCCCCACCGGACTTCTGCAGTGCCTCCAGCGTGGCGCGCGCGCCCGCGCGATCACCCGTGCGCGCCTGGGCCACCGCCAGGTGATATTGGATGGCAGGCACCTTGGGCGCGGCCTTCGCGGCCTTTGCCAGGATCGGCAACGCGGTCTTGGCTTGTCCCGCAGCAACCAGCGCCCACCCGTACGTATCCTGGACGCTGGCGGAATCCGGCGCCAGCTTGTGGGCTTGTTCGGCAAGCGCGAGCGCCTTGGGATTTTTCTGCTCGGTGTAGATCCAGGCAAGGTTGTTCATCGCGCCCACGTTGGTCGGGAACGCTTTCAGCACGGCTTCGTACTGTTCGGCCGCTTGCGCATTCCGTGCATGGTCGAGGTAGTACTGGGCCAGCATCAGGCGCATCGCGGCATCATCGGAATGCCTGGCGAGCCATGTCTGCAGCACTCCCTCGGGGTTCTTCGCGCCACTCGAACTCTGCGCCAGGAAACTCTTCACCACCAACGGCCGGTCGTACTGGATCTTCAATCCTTGCTGGTAGGCGTCCGCCGCCTTCGCATACGCCTTGCCGGCCATGTAGAGGTCGCCCTCCAGCGCGAACCCCGCGACCTTGGTGGTCGTGGCCGATTGCTCTTGCAGCGATTGCGCGAGCGCGAGCGCGCCCTGCTGGTCGTGGTTCTGCAATTTCAGGAATGCCATCAGCGCCACGGCCTGGGCATCCGCTGGATCGGCCCTGATGACGGTGTCGAGATTGCCCTCGGCGGCTTTCGCGTCCTTGTTGAGGAGCTGCGCGCGCGCGAGGTTGATCCGGTACAGGGGAGATTTGGGCTCGAGCTTGACCGCTTTCTCGAGTGGTGGCAGCGCGGCAGCGTGGCGCCCGGCGTTGAGCTCGGCTGCACCGAATGCATTCAGCGCAGCCGGGTTGCCCGGCAACGCATCCGACAGTTGCTTCGCGACGGTGGCCGCGTCATCGAACTGGCCGTTCTGGCTGTACAGCATCACCAACTCGACATACGCGGAAGCCGATTTCGGTTGCACGGCGATCGCCTGCCGGAACCACTTGATGGCATCCGCCTTGTTGCCTTGCGTCGCGGCGAGTTTGCCCAGCACCGCCATCGCCGTGGCGTTGTGCGGATCCTGCTTCAACACGGTTTCGTACTGGTTTTCCGCACCCTTGTAATTGCCTTCCACGGCATCCAGGCTACCCATGCTCATCAGCGCGGATGCGTTCTCCGGATCGAGGCGAATGGCTTCCTCGTACTGGGCGCGCGCCTCCTTGTGCTTGCCGGCTGCGATCAATGCGGTGCCGTAGAGCAGGTGCGCGGAACTGTCCTTGGGATGCTGGGCGACGTAGTCGGAGGCGGCCTTGACGGCCTGGCCGGGATGCTTGTCGCGCAAGTAGGCGATCGCCAGCATCGTGGCGCGCTGGGATTCCATGCCCGCATCGCCCTTGGGCGCCGCCTTCAACTGGCGGATGGCTTCGGCGGTATCGCCGCCGGCAAGCGCATTCTCGGCCCCCACCAACGGACCGGCGACCTTTGCTGCGCTGCTGGCGGCAGCCGCCTGACCGGCCTTCGACGGCATGCCTGCACCCTCGGCCGCCGCCCGTTGCAACTGCGCCAACAGTTCGGCATCGGTGGGCTGGCCCGGCACCGCCGGCCGCAGCGTGTTCAACGCCTGGGCGGAACGGCCTTCGCGGAAATACGTCAGCGCCAGCAGCTTGCGGATCGCCTCGTTCTTCTGGTCCACGCCCATCGCGTTGCTCAGGTACATCTCGGCCTGCGCGTAATTGCCCTGCGCGTAGTTGACCGCGCCCATCAACGTCTGCGCGGGCCCGCTGTTGGGCGCAACCCGAAGTACCTGCTGCAGTTGCGTGGTCGCCTGGTCGAGGTGACCCTGCTGGTAGAGCACCACGGCCTGGAGGTAAAGCGGACCCGGTTGCCCGGGGCTCATCTTCTCCAGCGTCTTGAGGTTCGCAAGCGCCTGGTCGTAATGTTTCTGCTGGGTTTGCACTTCTGCCAGGCGCATGCGTGCAGCGAACCCGTCCTGCGGCAGCCAGTCGGGGCGCTTGACGTCCAGCGCCTTCTGGTAATCCGCTTCGGCGGCCGCGTAGTCCCCCGACGCCGCGGCCAGATCGCCCTTGGCAACAAGGGCCTGCGGATTGTCCGGCGCGGCAGCCAGCGCCTGGTCGACGTAGCGGGCGGCTGCGCTGGTATCGCCCGACTCGCGCGCGATGCTCGCCAGGCCCACCAGCGCCAGCGGATTCCCGGATTGCTGCTTCAAGGCGGCTTCATAGGACTGCCTGGCCTTGTCCGACTGCTTCAGGCCGCGCTCGGCGTCGCCGCGCAACACGTCCAACTTCGCCTGCAACCCGGCATCCAGGCTGCTGTCGGGTGCCGCGGTCGCCGCGAGCTTGTCGAACTGATGCATCACGAGCAGGGCCTGGCTGGTCGGTACCACCCAGCGCGATTTGACCACGCCGTTGGCCCTGGCCTTTTCCAACTCGCTGAGGGCGTCCTTGGGATTGCCGAGCATCAGCGACGACTCGCCCAACAGCAGCCATGCGTCGCCATTCTTGTCGTCGCGCTGCAGGACCTTCTTGGCCTCGATGGAGGCCGCGCCGTATTTGCCGCTTTCCTGATAACGAAGTCCCGCGGCGACGCTGCCCTTGCCGCTGCCCAAGCCGCAACCGGCAAGCATCAGGCCTACCGAAACCAGCACCAGGACACGCCGTGGCGCCCAGCCGTTCAAGATTTTCATGGCAATCCTCGTCGCCGTGGGTCGAGTACGCGGGCCGCTTCAGCCCGCATCGGTCACTTTTTTCAGATCATACTTTTCCAGCAGGTCGTACAGCGTCGGCCGGCTGACGCCCAACAGTTGGGCCACCCGCGAGAGGTTGCTGCCCTCCCGCGTGAGGGCGCGCCGGATCGCGCGCTTCTCGGCCTCCGCACGCACTTCGCGCAGGTCCAGCGTCTCCTCGCCGCCTCCCGTTCCGAGTCGCAACGCTTCCGGTCCGATTTGCTTGCCTTCGGCCATGATCACCGCGCTGTTGATCACGTTCTCCAGTTCGCGCACGTTGCCGCGCCACGGGGAAACCTCGATCGCCTTGAGCGCCTTGGCGGTGAAACCGCGCACCGCGCGTCCGTGGCGGCTGGCGGCCTGTTCCAGGAAATGCCGCGCCAGCAGCACCGCGTCGCCCACGCGATCGCGAAGCGGCGGCAATTCGATGCTGACTTCGGAGATGCGGTAGAGCAGGTCCTCGCGGAAACGCCCGGACTGGATCAACGCCTGCAGGTCGCGGTGGGTGGCGCAGATGATCCGTACGTCCACCGCGATCGGCTCGCGGCCACCGATGCGTTCGACCACGCGATCCTGCAGGAAGCGCAGCAACTTCGCCTGCAGCGCCACCGGCATGTCGCCAATTTCGTCCAGCAACAGGCTGCCGCCGCTGGCCAGCTCGAATTTGCCCTTGGTCTGCTTGTGTGCACCGGTGTAGGCGCCCTTCTCGTAGCCGAACAATTCGGCTTCCAGCAGGTTCTCCGGAATCGCGGCGCAATTGATCGCGATGAAGGGACCGTCACGTCGCGCGCTCAGGCGATGTACTGCGCGCGCGACCAGTTCCTTGCCGGTGCCGGTCTCGCCCAACAGCAGCACGCTGGCGTTGGTGGGGCCGACCTTCTCCACCAGGCGGCAGGCCTGGACCATTGCCTCGCTGGTGCCGATGATGCCCTCCAGCACGGTATTCGATTCGCTCCGGAGCTTGCGGTTCTCGGCCTCGAGTTCGTGCACCCGGAATGCGCGATCCACGATCAGGCGCAGGACTTCCAGGTCCAGCGGCTTCGGGCAGAAATCGTAGGCACCGGCGCCGATCGCCTTGACCGCGTTGTCGCGATCGCCATTGCCCGTCGCCACGATGATCCGCGTGAACGGCGCTTCCTCGAGGATCGCCGCGATGGTCGCGAACCCCTCGCTGGTGCCGGCCGCGTCCGGCGGCAGGCCCAGGTCCTGCAGCACCACCGCGGGCTGATGGCGGCGCAGCTCGGCGAGCGCCGATTCGCGGTCGCCGGCCACGACCACGTTGTATTCGTCGAAGCTCCAACGCAGTTGTTTTTGCAGACCCGGATCGTCCTCGACGATCAGCAGGCTGCGCGTGTTCGCGCTCATGATGCCGCCCCCGCCGGCGCCGCGAGCGTGTCATCCGCGGGCTCGGCCAAGGGCAGGCCCACCGTGAATACGCTGCCGCGCCCCGGCGTGCTCCGAACCACGAGGCTGCCGCCCAGCGCCCGCACGTACTCGCGCGCCTGATAGGCACCAATGCCCATCCCCTTGCTCGCCTTGGTGGTGAAAAACGGTTTGAACAACCGATTGCGAATGAAATCCTCATCCATCCCCATGCCGTCGTCCTCGATTTCGATCATGGCTTGCCCCTCCCCCAGCCCCAGTCTCACGGCAACGTGCCCTTGCGCGGTGGCCGCGTCCTGGGCATTGCGAATCAGGTGCCCCAACACCGTCGCGAGTTGGCCCGCGTCCGCACGCACCCACGCTGATCCAAGTGGCGACGCGAACACCGGCCGTGGCGCCTGCGCGCCACACTCGGCCAGCGCGCGCTCGAGCACATCGTCCAGCCGCACCCTCGCGCGCGCCACCGGCGTCGCTTCGCCGCGCAATTGTTCCAGCAATCGCGTGATCCGCTGCACCGCGTTCTCCACGGTGGCCAGCATGTCGTCCACGAACGCGGGATTGTCGCGGTGGCGCGCCGCGTTCTGCAGCAACAGGGATTGCTGGGCCGCGACGTTCTTGAGGTCGTGCATCAGGAACGCGGTGAGCCGGTTGAACCCCTCGAACTGGCGCGCCTCGGCCAGCCGCCGCGCGTTCGCGGCCTGCGCGAGGGTGCCGGCGACCTGGGTGCCCGCGGTACGCAGCAGATCGAGGTCTTCCCAGTCGATGGCCCGGCGCGCACGCGCCTGGGCCAGCACCACCACCCCGATCAACCGATCTTCCAGCACCAGTGGCACCAGCAGCCACGCGTGCGGAAGGTTCTCCAACTCGGCCGGCGCCTTCATTTGCTGCAAGCCCAGCGGCGGCGGGGCGGTCAAATCGTAGACCCAGCGCCGCTCGAGCATCAGCTCGAACACGGGCAGGTTGGCCGGAAGCACGAGGCTTGCAGGCGTCGACATGTTCCAGCCGGCCGCCGGCTCGAAGGCATCCTTCTCGCCGCGCATCAACAGCGCACCCGCCGGGCTGTCCATGATCTGCGCGATCGCCCGCACCGCGCGCAGCGGCAAGCCGGTGTCGTTGTCGCTGGCCGACAACGTCGCGGTGAGGCGCAGCCATTCCTCGCGATAGTCGTGGCGGAAACTGAAGAAATTCTTGTGCAGGAACATCTTCAGGCGCGAACGCGCCTGGCCCGAAGCCGCCACCAACAACACGGCGAGCACCGCGAAAAAGATCAGGGTGATTTCCGCCACCCGGCCCCAGTTGCCGCCGTACAGGCGCACGAAATATCCGCCCACGGCGGTCGCGATGAAATACAGCGCGATCACCAACAGGCTGGTCGAATAAAACACCGCTCGGCGCGACACGCCCACTTGCGGCGCCCAGCCGCTGCTGCGCGCCGCCGCCGCCACCAGCACCGGAGCCAGCAGCGCATCGACAAACCCGCGCGCCGCCCAGGCGCCCACGTTGTATCCGCGGTACAGCACCGCGTAGGAATACAGGAAGACGTCGTAGGCGAACATCACGCCCAACGCGATCACCAGGAACTTGATGGCCCAACGCTGCTCGACGTCGACATTGCGGAAAAGCTGCTCCAGGAACACCACGCCGATCAGCGCCAGCATCAATACGCCGACCATCGCGATCCCGGCGTTGAAGGGCAACGGCACCCACCGCGCGAGCCCGGTGACCGGCCACAGGCAATACAACGCCAGCAGGGCCCATAAGCCTTGCGTGGCAAGTCGCACCCCGCGCAACAGGCCGGACATCGAAAAGCTGGCCAGCAATGCTCCGAGGAACAGCAGCCACGCACCGTAACGCAACGCTTCGGCCAGCAGCACCCAATAGATCGCGAGCGTGTGCACCCACTCTGCCCACACCAGCAACACGCCCCAGGCCACCGATGCCGTGGTGGCCACGATCAACAGCGCGCCCGTGCGCTGTCCACGCCAGCCAACCGCCAGCAGGCCCGTCACCACCAGGAACGCAACGGCGGCAGTGAGATAGCTGGCGAGAATGATGACGTGCATGGTTGGGCGGCTCTACAACTCGAAGTGCCTGTGTTCCGTCGATGCGACCGCCGGTCGATCCCGGCCGGCTTGGCTTGCCTGTGTCAATCCGGATGGACGTGTTGCGGGCGACCCGCAGCGGCGGAAATCAGCGCGAAGGTCTTCGCCGCGCGTATCGCCGCAATATCCCTCCCGTCAGGCGCTCGCGGCCCGCCGCTCCCCGGTGTTTGTCACGCCCGTTTCGTTCCGGGATGCTGCGGACGCGGCATCGAGCAACCGCCGGCGAATATCGGCCACCACGCGCTGCGCCGTGTGACCGTCCCACAAATCCGGTTTGCGGCCATGGGCGCCACGGTGGGCCAGGATTTCATCGACCGTCGCGGCGAGATGCGCCGTGGTCACCAACCGGTTGCTGCCCTCGATGATCGTGACGGGCCTTTCCGTGTTCGGGCGCAGCGTCAGGCACGGGATACCGAGATAAGTGGTTTCCTCCTGCACCCCGCCGGAATCGGTGACGACCAGCCGTGCGCTGCACACGAGGTTCATGAAATCGACGTAGCCCAGCGGCTCCACGATACGGATGCCGGGCGCCGCGGAAAGTTTGTCCCACAGACCGAACGATTCAAGGTTCTTGCGGGTGCGCGGATGCACCGGAAACACCAGTGGCAGCTTGGCCGCGATGCGGGTCAATTGCGCGACCAGCGCGGCGAGCGGCGCTTCCGTATCGACATTGGACGGACGG
This sequence comes from Rhodanobacteraceae bacterium, assembly GCA_035277545.1. GTDB lineage: Bacteria > Pseudomonadota > Gammaproteobacteria > Xanthomonadales > Rhodanobacteraceae > 66-474. Next base: position 10,174 of record DATEKI010000146.1, read on the forward strand.
TGCAAGGTCACGACGCCGTATTCGCGGCCATCCAGGCCAAGGCGTTGCCGCGCGCCGCTGGCGTGGATGCGGTCCTTCATCAGCTCGTACGAGTCGATCATGATGTTGCCGACGCGCGTGATTTTCTCCGGCGGCACGCCTTCGGCCACCAGGTGCTCATCACCGTCCGGCGACGGCGTCCACAGGATGTCGGCCAGGGTGTCGGTGACCAGCCGGTTGATTTCCTCTGGCATGCTGCGGTCACCGCTGCGCAGCCCCGCTTCCAGATGCGCCACCGGAATCCAGAGTTTGGCTGCGACCAGCGCGCAGGCCACCGTGGAATTGACGTCGCCCACGACAATGCAAAGATCCGGACGGCTGGCGTTGCAGGCGCCCTCGTAGGCCACCATCACGTGGGCGGTCTGTTCCGCATGGCTGCCGCTGCCCACGCCCAGGTGCAGGTCGGGCCGCGGCAGACCGAGATCGCGGAAAAACGCGTCGGACATGTTGGCGTCATAGTGCTGGCCTGTATGGACCAGCCGCACCCGGCACCACGGCTGGCCGTGCAACGCGTGGTACAGGGGCGCCACCTTCATGAAATTCGGCCGCGCGGCGGCGATCAGATCGATCCCTAGTGGCTGCATCTCCAACCCCCGCCCTTTCATTTTGTGACGCCGTTAACAGATGCAAGGAGTGTACCAGCCGGATGGACCGGCGCTTCGCCTGGCGGCGACATTTGGCCGTCGCTCCCCGCGCCCTGTTGCAGTGCCGCCGTCCGACTGACGTGAGAAACGAAAAAAATGGCCCGCCGGAAGGCGGGCCATTGAATGCAACGATTGGAGCTTCTGGTCGAAATCAGCCGATGTTGAAACGGCGACGGCGGCTGAAGCCCACTGCGGCGCCAAGCAGCAGCACGCCGAAGCCGAACATGCCCAGCGCGGCGGGTTCCGGGACCGAATGGACCGACTCAACCAAGACCACGAAGTCGTTGTAGTCCAAGTCGGAGGACTTGAAGGCCTGATCTTCCCACCCCAGCAGGAATTCGTTGCTGAGAAGGGCGCCACCGGTCGCATTGATGTTGGTGCCATTTCCGCCTTGGTACGCGACCATGTGGTGCATGCCGTCGGAATACGGATTGCCGGCCTCACCCGCGCTATTGTTCAGGCTCGGGTCGGAGAAGAAATAGAGCGTCGTGTTGTCCGGGCCTGGCGTACCCAAGTAGTAACCAAAGGTCGAGCCATCGCCGAAGTTCGCTGTCGTGGCAGTGGAACTACCGAAAATCTGGAACTGGAACTGGCCACCACCGTTGTAGACCAGCGTTCCCCTCGTACCCGGGCCGTTGGGGCCGCTGAACAGCTGCAACATGTTGCTCGGGTTGCTGGGGTCGTAAATGCCGAACGTGTTCACTTGGGCATTGCCGGCAATTTCTTGCAGGATGACGTTGAAGCTGCCACCCGTTCCACCGATCTGCCAATGGCTGCTCGGGACGTACTGACCGTTGTAGATGTTGAGCCCGGTTCCCGTGATTTGAGAGCCGCCCGGGCCATACAAGGAGTAGAGACCAGTGCCTGCGCCATCATTACCGACTGGTGCGATGCACGTGGGGCCGCCTTGGGTTTGGATTCCAGTGGCGGGTGCGGTCGGACAGGTCGTAGCGAAAGCTTGGGCGGCAAACAGGCCGGCAGCGGCCAGTCCGACGAAGCCGAGATACTTGACTGTGTTCATGGTGCTGCTCCTGT
>DATEKI010000147.1:0-11020 GCA_035277545.1 Rhodanobacteraceae bacterium
GCTGTGATGGCCTGGTTGCCGCGTGCATGCCGCTCACCGGTGCTTGTGCTGGTGGTGGATGTCCGGGTAGTGGGGATGGCTGTGGGTCAGTGGCGCGTGCGTGTGCTCGTGGGTGTGCGGCTCGGTCCCGTCCCAGTCGAAATCATGCGGGTGCTGGTGATGGATGTCGTGCACGTGGCGGTGCGTGTGCGTGATGGCTTCGTGCGTGTGCAGGTGCTCGTGGCGTTCGGTGAGATGCAGCCACACGCCCGCGCCCATCAGTACCGCAGCCAGCCAGAACATGGGCGACGCATGCTCGCCGAAGGCCAGGATCGCGATCGCCGCGCCCATGAACGGAGCGGTCGAAAAATACGCGCCGGTGCGCGCGGAACCCAGACCACGCAAGGCGAGCACGAACAGCACCAGGCTGATGCCGTAGCCGAGCAGGCCCACCGTCATGGCTTCGCCGATCGCGTACGTCGCGGGTATTCGCGCGCCCAGCGACAGCGCAATCACGGTATTGACGAGGCCGGCAATCAAACCCTTCAATGCAGCGATGAACAGCGCATCCGAGGCCGAAACCTTGCGGGTGAAATTGTTGTCCAGTGCCCAGCACAGGCAGGCGCCCGCGATCAACAACGCGCCCCAGCTCAACCCCGCTCCGCGCGTGCTGCCGGACCACGCCAGCAGCACGGCGCCGGCAACGATCATCAGCATGCCCAGCACGACCCGGCGATCGGCGTTCTCGCGAAACACGAGCCATGCGAGCAGCGCGGTCAGCACGGCTTCCAGGTTCAATAGCAGCGAGGCGGTGGCCGCCGGTGTTCGTGCCAGCCCCAGCATGAGCGCCAGAGGACCGAGTACGCCGCCGAACCCGATGGCCAGCAGCAGCCAGAACCGTTCGCGCGGGGACATGGCCGGCGCCTGCCAGCCGCGGTCGCGCGCCAGCCTGATCAGGCCCAGGCCGATGCCGCTGCCGAGGTACAGCAAGCCGGCCAGGAGGATCGGCGACACGTCGCGCAGCAGTTGCTTGGCGATCGGCGTGCTCGCGCCGAACAGCAGCGCCGCAACGAGGGCTGCCGCGATGGCCGGTGAAAGGGTGGCGCGCCGCATCCGCAGAGCCTAGCCTGTTTGCAACCAGGCTACCTCGGCAAGCCGGCGCAAGACTCAATGCACGTCGACCATGATCGTGGTCGGGTGCGCGTCGTGCCAGGTCACCGGCTGCGCGCGATACAGCTTCGGCAATTCACGTTGCAGCGCCACGATCTTGGGCGCGTCGTTGATGGCGATGTAGAGCGCGCCGGGGTTCAGCCGCGCGTAATCCTGGTGGTAATCCTCGGCGGGGTAGAACGCATTGAACGGAACGATCTGCGTCACGATCGGTGCTGCAAACGCGTGCGCGGCACCGAGTTGCGCAACGTAGTCCTTCGCGATCTTTTCCTGTTCGGGGTTGGCGTAGAAGATCACCCCGCGGTATTGCGGGCCGGTGTCGGGACCCTGGCGGTTCAACTCGGTCGGGTTCGTCGCCACGGAGAAATACACGCGCAACAGTTGTCCGTAGGTGACCTTCGACGGGTCGTAGACGATCCGCACGGTTTCCGCATGGCCGGTATCGCCTTCGCTGACTTGTTCATACGTGGCCGTTCCCGCCGCGCCACCCGAATAGCCGGAGGTCACGTTGGTCACGCCGGGGACGTGCTCGAACACCCATTGCATGCCCCAGAAGCAGCCGCCCGCCAGTACCGCGGTGGCGTCGCCGGAATGGCTCGCCAATGGAGCGTCGACTTTGGGCGCCGCCACTGCAGCCCGGTTCACCGTGCTGCCTGTGGCAGGAGCGCAGGCGGCCACGGCAGGCAACGCCAGCAACATGAACAGCGCGCGCAAGGCGGAAGGAATCTCTGGCGTCTGCATGGACGTGTACCGACGGGATTCAACAAGCAGACCTGCCGGACGTCCGAAAGTTGCACCGCCGCGTGCCGCGGTGGTGAAGTCAACCAGGCGCGCGCCCGCGCACCAGCAGTGGGCCGATGGCGAGCAGGTAGGCCAGGTAGGCGAGGAACCAGAGTGCGGCGGCCCAGACCCAACCGTTTGGCTGGTTGTGGCACAGCCGTACCGCGGCGGCGATGGTCGGAAGCGCAAACATCACGGTCAGTGCGAGGTTCGACTGGATTGCCACGCCGCTGTGGCCTTGCGCCACGCGCACCATCATGCCCAGCGACAGCGTGCCGAGCGCGCCGACGGTGATGCCGTGCAGGGTGTCGATTTCGGGCATTGCGTACACGCCGACCAGCGCAAGTCCACGCACCGCGAGCCCTATCGCCAGCCACAGGTAGCCGAGGTGCAGCACCCACAGCATTGGTTCGCGCCATGCGTGCCAGCCGCGCCAGCCGACCAAACGTGCGAACGCCAGCAATGCGACGAAGATCATCAGCACGCCGCGCGCGCGACCCGGAGCACCGGCGAGGCCGCACAGCAATACCAGCGCGCCGCCGCCGTTCACCGCGAAGACCAGGTACTTGTTCACCCACATCGCGTGGCCGCTGAGCTTGCGTCCGGTGAAGAACGGGATCACGCGTCCGCCGATCGCGAGCATCAGCACCATCAAGAGGTCGACCACGCCGATCAGCGCGCGTGTCGGCACGATGCCGTTGCCGGCCAGCACGCCTGCGTAGAACGCGATGTCGAGGCCGGCGAAGAACAACAGGATCAGGATCAGGAACGCGTTGCGCTTGTTCTTCGACAGCCACAGCACGCGCCCGACCAGGAACACCAGCCCGAACAGGTAGCCGACATCGAACAGCGCGCCGACCCAGAACGGCAGTGGCGACAGCAGCAGGACGCGCGCGATCGCCCAGGTCGCGACCAGCAGCCACAATCCGCGCCGCGTGGTGGTGGCGATGCCGGTCCAGTTGGCCGAGGCAGTCAGCAGGAAGCCGCCGACCAGCGCACCGGCAAAACCGAACAGCATCACGTGGGCATGCCAGTAAAACGGATTGGCGAGCGCGGCCGAAGGCAGCCAGCCGAAGTGCAGGAAGGCGCCCCATGCCAGCATGCCCAGGCTCGCCGCCAGCGCCGCGCAGAAGAACAGCGGACGGAACGGGTGCAAGGGAGGGGCGGGCAGGGTCATGGCTTCGGGAGTGGTGGCGGACATGGCGGCTCCGACTTGCGTGCAATCCTCGCATGCTGGACCCGCCGCGTCATGGTCGCCCTGATGCCGGTCAATGAAAACCGCGGGATGTCGATTCCGGCCTGCGCCGTTCGTCGCACTATCGAAACCGGCCGACGCCGGGATACTGGAGACGGGTCATGCGTGTATTGGTGATCGTGAAGGCGAATGCGGATTCCGAAGCCGGCGTGATGCCGGATGCCAGGGATCTGTCCGAGATGGGCAGGTTCAACGAAAAGCTGGTCGAAGCCGGCGTGATGCTGATGGGCGAAGGCCTGCACCCAAGTTCGAAAGGCGTGCGGGTGCGCTTCGAGGGCAGGCAGCGCACGGTGATCGACGGCCCGTTCGCGGAAACCAAGGAACTGATCGCCGGCTTCTGGCTGTGGCAGGTTCGCTCGATGGAAGAGGCCGTCGAGTGGATCAAGCGCGCGCCATTATTCGACGGAGGTATGGAGATCGAACTGCGCCCGGTGGCTGAGATGGAGGACTTCGGCGAGGCTGCGACACCGGAAGTGCGCGAACAGGAAGCGCGCCTTCGCGAGAAGATCGCCAAGGCCTGAACGCAGCCGCGTCGCACCCTTGCGTCAAGCACGAGGGGCTGTTGTGATCGGCCGTCATGACGACGGCCGACATCCACCGCACCATCGAAACGGTCTGGAAGATCGAGGCGCCGCGCCTGATCGCGGGCCTGGCGCGCATGCTGCGCGACGTCGGGCAGGCCGAGGATCTGGCGCAGGAAGCGCTGGTCGTCGCGCTGGAACGCTGGCCACGCGATGGCGTGCCGGACAATCCGGGCGCATGGCTGATGACCACGGCCAAGCGCCGCGCGATCGACCAGTTGCGCCACAACCGGATGCGCGACGACAAACAGGCCGCGATCGGTTACGAACTCGAAACCGAAGCCATGACGCATGCCCCGGATCACGCGGACGCACTGGATGACGACATTGGCGACGATTTGCTGCGGTTGATCTTCACCGCCTGCCATCCCGTGCTCACCCGCGACATGCAGGTCGCGCTGACCCTGCGCATGCTGGGCGGCCTGACCACGCCGGAAATCGCGCGCGCGTTCCTGGTGCCCGAACCCACCGTCGCGCAACGCATCGTCCGCGCCAAGCGCACGCTCTCGGAAAAGCAGGTGCCGTTCGAAGTGCCGCGCGGCGAGGAACTCGCGCCGCGGCTGTCTGCCGTGCTGGAAGTGGTCTACCTGATCTTCAACGAAGGCTACACCGCGACCGCGGGCGACGACTGGGCGCGGCCCGCGTTGTGCGAGGAGGCGTTGCGGCTGGGCCGCGTGCTGGCGGGCCTTGCGCCGCGCGAGCCGGAAGTGCACGGCCTGGTCGCGCTGATGGAAATCCAGGCTTCGCGCCTGCACGCGCGCACCGCGGCCGACGGCACGCCGATCCTGCTGCTGGACCAGGATCGCAAACATTGGGACCGCCTGCTGATCCGGCTCGGGCTGGCGTCACTGGCGCGCGCGGAACAATTCGGCGGCGCCGAGGGCAACTACGCGTTGCAGGCCGCGATCGCCGGCTGCCACGCACGCGCGCTGCACGCGCAGGACACCGATTGGGCCCGGATCGCGGCGCTGTACGCGCGACTCGCGGAGGTTGCGCCATCGCCGGTGGTGGAATTGAACCGCGCGGTCGCGGTGTCGATGGCCGAAGGCCCCGAGGCGGGATTGCAACTGGTCGACGTGCTGCAGAAAGAACGCGCGCTGCGCGACTACCACCTGTTGCCCAGCGTGCGCGGCGACCTGTTGTTCAAGCTGGGCCGCCGCGACGAAGCGCGCGTGGAATTCGAACGCGCGGCATCGCTCACCGGCAACACGCGCGAAGCGGAACTGCTCCGCGCGCGCGCCGCGGCGTGCGGAGACGTGTAGTGGCTCAACCTGTTCCTATCGTCATTCCGGGTTCGGCCCGTGATGAAACCGCTTACCGCCCCGGAATGACGAAGTAAAACCAGGAATTCACGTCGGAGAAGAATCATGGCCTACATGTTGTTTGTCGCGGAACCCCGCGGCCAGCGCGCCGAGCGGACCGAGCAAGAGGGCAAGGCGGTGTACCAGCGCATGCTGGACTACGCCGACGAACTGAAATCGCGCGGCGTACTGCGCGCGTATTCGTCATTGCGCAACGATTCCGAAGGCCAGCGCCTGCAAGTCCGCGACGGCAAGCGATCCTTGCGCGACGGCCCCTTCGCGGAAGCGCGCGAAATGATCGGCGGCTTCTTCTTGGTCGATTGCGCCACGCGTGAGGAAGCCGTCGAACTTGCCGCGCTGTGCCCCGCCGCCGAGTGGGCGACCATGGAAGTGCGCGAAACCGGGCCGTGTTACTTGGGCTGATGGGGCGAACGGCCGTGGGTGCTTACAGGTCTGCCCACGCCCAACCGGTGATGCGCCAGCTGCCCGCCTCCTTGTGGAGAGACGCGGTGAACATGCTGGGCAGTTTCTTCGGATTGCCAAGGTGTTTGAAAACGAGCGCGACGGGCACGACAACGTAAGCCCACTTACCTGTGATATCGACGTGCTGGGGCTTGCCAGGAAGGATTCTCGCATCCGTAATCCCTTCCTTTTTCGCGACAGCAAGGAAGCCATCCGCCCATTTTTCGCAGCCCGGACCTTGCCACTCGTGCGGAGGGAAGTCGTCGATCACCGATGCCTCGCTCGCGCAAGCAGCAATGGCTGATTTCAGGTCGCCCTTGTTGAAGCCGTCGATGAACTGACGGACGGGCGCCATCGCATCAGCCTTTTCGGATGCGGCCGCTCGCCCGGCCGCCAGTACCGAAAGCGTGAGCGCAAGCGCCACGAGAACCCTGGATGCGAAGAAAGCCGATCGATTTTTCATTGGGCGTGACGCTTGAATTCAGCGGCGCGAAGCCGCTCGGCTATTTGGCGCCCGTCGTTTCTTTCTTCCCGCCAAGTATGGTCTCGTCACGGAGCGTTTGCAGATCGACTTGGCAGGGCACACGGTCCCGCGTCGGCGTCGAATTTTCAATCAACTTCTGCACCGAGGCGCTGACCTGCGTTCGCAGCTCGGGCCACATGCATGCCATGGCCGGGTTGCTCAAAATGGGGCCCCAGTTGTATCCGAGCCGATCCACAGCGTCCGATGAGAGCAGCCCTTGCTCTACCTGAAGCTGGATCATCTCCAGCATGCGAAGGTCAGCAGTTTCCATCCGCTCCGCCATTTCCCAATCTTCCAGTGTCCACCGCTTTATGGCCTCGGGATAGTCGGATTCCGTCGCCACACGGTTCATGCGAGGGGTGAAGCCACGATGGAATTCCGCGGTGGAAATCCCGATCTCCCGGTAGGCTCCGGCCCGTGCCTGGATATTGCTCTCCCGGATCTGCATGCCGACAAACAGCAAAGAGACGATCACTCCAGTTGCCCCGAGACTCTGGCGAATCGCCCTGCGCGAAAAGCGAAACCGTGGACGGAATGATTTCATTGGCCTGACGCCTGGATGTAGCGGCGCGGAGCCGCGTAGCGGAGGGGTGTCCGCCTAGGCCCGTTGCACGCCCTGCGACTCAACCGAATAAGAAAAAAGCGGACGATACGCAGACCGAAAGTGCCATGCCAATGCCGCCAAGGCCAATGCATTGAGCGTGCCGAAAAGCCAAGCGGTATCCAGAAGCATGTCCGTGAAGAAGATGATGACCGCAACCGGAGCAAGGAGCACCAGGCCAAGCGGCGCTGTACGACGGAATAACAGCGCGCACGCGGAGGCCACATAGGTGAACGCGAGCAGGGGGAACATGAAACCGGTTTTGCCTAGGGCGGCCTGGAATGCTGCAGACGCGCCGCTCACGTTTGGATGCGGTGGTGAAATGATGCCCACGAGGGACAGTGCGAGATAGACGCCTACGAACAGATAGTACGCGGCGTACAGACAACGAAGGACGCGCCAAGGAACTGAATCACTCACGACCCACCCCTTGCTCATCAATTCTCAAGTGCAAATCGGTTCTGAAGTGCAGCAGAACTCGGCTGCACACCATGCGATCAGTCTAACGCTTGTCGTCCGGCTCGGCCGGGCTCCCTTTGTCGAACACGATACGCCACACGCCCCGCGATTCGCGGCGCCAGATGGAGTTGAAGCGGCCGATGACCTTGCCGTCCGGATCACGGACGAGGCCGGTGCTCAGCGCCAGAGTGCCGGATTGCAGGGCTTCCACGCGATCCGGCTCCCACGAGAACGGTGCGGTTTTGCCCTTGAAGAATCGCGACCACGTCGCGAGCACTTCCTTCTTGCCGCGCAGGACGCCTGCGCCGTTGAAGAAAATGGCTTCGTCGGAAACGTGGGTCGCGAAGGCCGATGCATTGCGATCCGCCATGGACTTGGCGAACGCGCGCTCCGCGGCAAAGACCTGCTGCTGCGGTGAGTCGGGTGCCGACGCTGCAACTTGCCACGGTATCGCGATCAGCGCCGCCGTCAGCATGATCCACATGGTGATGCCGAACGTCGAACGGCGATGCAAGCCTGTGCGGGTCACGGTGCGCTCCAGCGGGGGATTCGCGCGGAGCATACTGCATCGTTGGTGCGGGCGTGCTCCATCGTTCCGGCATTGCGGACCGTGGGACACGCGCGGGCACTCCCGCGTTTGCGGACAAATCAGGGCAGGCTTCGTGGCTGTGGCCGATGCGCGGATGTCTTTCGCTAGGCTGTGGCGGAACGTTGCATTCGATCGTTGTCCTTTCCCCCCGAGGCTTCCATGCGTCCATCCCTTCGTTTGCTGCCGTTCGCGCTGCTGGTCGCTGCGGCATCGCCACTGTTTGCCGCCGAGCATGCTTCGGCGTGCAGCGCGCCGGTTTATCGCCAGTTCGATTTCTTCGCGGGCGATTGGGATGCGCATGACGTGCAGGCGCAAGGCAAAGTGGTCGCGCGCAACACCGTGAAGGTGATCCTCGATGGCTGCGTGATCCACGAGGACTACCGCCAGAACGACGGCCTGCACGGCGAGAGCTACAGCCTTTACGACGCCACCCGCAAAGTCTGGCACCAGAGCTGGGTCACCAATCGCAGCGACCTGCTGTTGCTGGATGGCGGCATGCAGGGTGACCGGATGGTGTTCAGGGGCGTCGAACGGAAGGCCGGGAAACCCGATGCGCTGGTGCGCGCGGCCTGGTACCGGCAGGGCGACGGCGTGCGCGAAACCGCGGAGCGATCGCTCGACGGCGGCAAGACCTGGCAGCCCGAGTTCGACATCCTGTTCAAGCCGCACAGGTGAACTTCGTTCGCCCCGCATCTGGCGATTTGGGCCGTCCGATTTCATCGTGAGCGGAACCCTGAGTCGCGTTGTGACCGATTCCGGGTTCTGCCTCGGACTTCGTCCTCCGCAGCCCCGGAATGACGACAATTTGTGCATTTTGGGTCGCCTTCAGTTCGCTGCGAGTTTGTGCAGCAGCGTCGCGTGCGCGAGCAGTTCCTTGCGCAGTCGTTGCGGCGTGCGGATTTCGAAATCGAAGGGTACGCGTGCAAGCTGACGGGCGAACCAGGCCAGGTCATCGGTGCGCACGCGCAGCAGCACGCCGTCATCCGCTGCTTCAAACAAGCCGATCGCCGGCGAGAAGGCTTCGCGCGCCTTGGCAAGGTCGGTGCGCAGCAGCACTTCCGCGCGATGCGCGCGCGGCAGCGTGGCGATGCTGTGGTTCAGCCATTCCAGCACGTCGAATCTTTTGGGCCGCGTGAATCGCACCGCCCGCGGTTGCGCCTCGGTGATCCGGTCGACGCGGAACCCGCGCACGCCGTGGCGCAGGTGGCAGTAGCCCACCGCGTACCACGCGCCACCGCGGAAGCCGAGGCCGTAGGTATCGAAGTCGCGTTCGCTTGCTTCGCCCTGCGCGGAGCGGTAATGCAGGTGCACGCGCTCCGCCGCGTGCGCCGCATGGGTCAGCAGCATCAGGGCCGTGGTGTTCGCATGTGCCGCCAGTAGCCCGGGCGATTCGATCGAGACGCTCGTTTCCACCGCGCGCAAGCGTCGCTTCAGTGAATCCGGCATCACGCGTTCCAGCTTGGCCTGCGCGCTGGCCAGCGCCGATTCGCCCGCGTGCAGGCCGAGGCTGCGTGCCGCGAGCAGGCCCATCGACAGCGCCAGTGCTTCCGCATCGGTGAACATCATCGGTGGCAGCTTGAAGCCCGGCACCAGCATGTACGCGCCGTGGCGCCCGCGCTCGGTGGTGATCGGAATCCCGAGTTCTTCCAGCAGCACGATGTAGCGCCGCAGGGTACGTCCGTCGACGTTGATCTGCTGCGCCAGCTCGGGACCGCTGACGCGGCGGCGGCTTTGCAGCAGCTCCAGGACGGCCAGCACGCGGGAGGCGGGGTGGGGCATGCGTGCAGTCTAGCCCGAATCAGGACGCAGATCGCCCTGATTGGGTTTTAGCGTGGGCGCCAGTTCGAGCCATCCGGAGATCGCGATGCCACGCCTTTCATTCCTGCTGCTTGGAGCATTCTGCATGAGCATGACCATGACCGCCGCGCACGCGGGCGCCGACACGCGCGCCGCGCTGGAAAACGTGTCGCATTTGAAGGACTACCAGGTCGTCGAATTGCGCCGCTACGACATCGCGCCCGGCCAGCGCGACCGTTTCGTGCGTTATTTCGATGCGTATTTTCCGGAGGCGTTCGAGCAGCTGGACTGCATGGTGTTCGGACAGTTCGAGGATCGCGCGGCGCCCACCAAATTCGTCTGGCTGCGCGGTTACCACGAGATCAACGCGCGCCCGATCGCCGACGCAGCGTTCTACTACGGGCCGGTATGGCGCGAACACCGCACCAGGGTCAACGCGTTGTTTCCGGGCGAAAGCGACAACGTGCTGCTGTTGCGACCGCTGACGCCGCAGACGGAAATTCCGGTGTTGCCTGCCGTCGATCCGGTCGACGAGCCGCACGGCGCGCGCGGCGTGGCGGTCGCCCAGATTTTTGCGGTGAAGAAGGGTGACGAGGAGGCGTTCGCACAGCGCGCGCAGTCCGAGTTCAAGCGTTATGAAGGCACGGGCGTACATCCGGCCGGCGTGCTGGTGACGCTGGACGTGCCGAACAACTTTCCGCAACTGCCGGTCCGCACCGACGGGCCGTTCCTGGTCTGGCTGGGCCTGGTCGAAAACGATGCGGCGCTGAAAGGCTTCGAGGCGCGGGCGTCGCAGGTCGAACAGTCGCTTCAAGGCACCGGCTTGTTGCGCAGTGCGCCGGAACGCTTGGTGCTGGATCCGACGCCTCGCTCACGCCTGCGCTGGTGGCCCGTTGCGGACGCGAAATCTTCGCCATGAGCCACGCGGCCGACCTGCTGCTGTTCACCGCGCTGGTGTTCGGCATCATCGTGCTGCCCGGCCTCGACATGGCGTTCGTGCTCGGCAGCTCGCTCACGGCCGGGCGGCGGCAAGGGTTGATGGCGGTCGCCGGCGTCACTGCCGGCGGCGCCTGTCTCGTGGCGATGACGACGCTCGGCATCGGTGCATTGCTGAAGGTGGTTCCGGCGGCCTTCAACGCATTGCTGCTGGCCGGTGCGCTGTACATCGCGTGGATCGGCATCTCGTTGTTGCGCTCGAAGTCGGCATTCGGCATCCAGGCGCAGGGTGCGGCGACATCGGCGTGGACCACGTTCCGCCGCGGCGCGCTGACTTGCCTGATGAATCCGAAGGCCTACCTGTTCATGCTGGCGGTGTTTCCGCAATTCCTGCGCGCCGAGTACGGGCCGCTGTGGTCACAGGCGCTGGTGCTGTGGCTGATCATCGCGGTCACGCAGCTCACGGTTTACGGCGCGATCGCGCTTGCTGCCGCGCAGGCGCGCGGTTGGCTGGTTCGGCAACCCGAGGCCGGCGCGGTCGTCGCGCGCGCGGTCGGGATGGTGCTGGTCGGCGCGGCGCTGTTCAC
>DATEKI010000148.1:0-4572 GCA_035277545.1 Rhodanobacteraceae bacterium
GCGAATGCGGCCGGATCCGTCGTCGTCCTGTCCGCGCGCGAGGGCATCGATGGCCGCGAACACCGTCCGCCGGTGGTGTTCCCGGGCGGGTGCGCGCGCGTCGATGCCGCGCAGCCGGAAGGCTTGGCGGAACACGCCGGACCCCATGACCGTGCGCGTGCCGAGGACCAGCAGGTTTCGCACGCCGCGATCGGCACAGGCATCGGCCGCGGCATCCACGATGCCGAGGATGGGCATCGCAAGGCCTCGTTCGATCTGCGCCAGGCGGTGATGCGCGGTGTTGCAGGCGATCACCGCGAACTCGGCGCCGCTGCGTTCAAGCCGTTGCAGGGCCGTGCGGTGATAGGCATCGAAGGCGAGCCACGAGCCCTCGTCGCCATCGGTGCCGACCAGCATTTCCGCGTGGGCAAGGTCCAGCGATTCGATCACCATTTCCGGCATCTGCGCGCGCTCCCGCATGCGGTTGCGCGACTCCGCCAGCCTGCACAGGCCCGCGTAGTACTCGACCGTCGAGGGCCAGCCGATGCCGCCGAGGATGCCGATTTTCTTCATTCGCATTCGCCCCGTCGCGCGGCACCTACGCGCTGGCCGGAATGTTGAGTGTGCCCTCGACCACTTCGACGAAATTCCTTTCTTCCTTGAGGATAAAGCGCTTCTCCTGCGCGAAGGCGAAGTTCTTCCTGCCGTCGGCATCCTCGCGCAGGCGCGCCTGGTAAGCCTCGTAGGAGGCAAGGTTGTCGAACGCGATCAGGCCCCAGCCGACGTAGTTGGTGCCCTGCCATGGCAGGAAATAGCCGATCAGGTCGCCGCCACAGCGCGGGATGATCTTGCCCCAGTTCTCCGCATAGGCCTTGAAGGCTTCGCGCTGGTACGGATCGATTTCGTAGCGGATGATGCAGACGATCTTCATGGGGGCTCTCCGTGGTTCGGAAGGATCGGGCAGTGCACGCGGACTGTTCATGGATCCGAGCGGCCAGGTCGCGGCGCCCGCGGCCAGCACGGCGCCTTGCACGAGAAACGCACGGCGTTCCGGGTTGTCGATGGGCGGTGACGCGGGTGGGCCTGACCGGGGCTTCATGCGCGCATGCTCGCGCTTGCGCGACGGCCATGCTTTGATTATCGTAAAACCATGGATGCAGGAAGCCACGACGCCCCCATCGCCGGAATCGCGGCCGCGATCGCGGAGCCTGCCCGCGCGCGCATGCTGTGCCTCCTCCTGGACGGACACGCGCGCACCAGCACCGAACTGGCCACGGTTGCGGGCGTGAGCGCGTCCACCGCGAGCGTGCACCTCGCGAAACTGGCGGATCGGCGGCTGGTCAAGGTTTTGCCACAGGGACGCCACCGCTACTACAGCTTGCACGACTCCCACGTCGCCGCGGCGCTCGAGGCCTTGACGGTGGTCGCGGGCGAGCCGCGCGCAACCTTTGTTCCCAACACACCGGAACGCCTGCGCGTCGCGCGCACCTGTTACGACCACATGGCGGGCACGCTGGCGGTCCGGTTGCACGACCGCCTGTTCGCGCTGCGCTGGCTGTCACGCGGAGGCGACAATTACGATGTCACCCGCGCCGGTGCTGAGGGGTTGCTCGGCCTGGGCGTCGATGTCGATGCGGCGCGCACTTCGCGCCGGCGTTTCGCTTGCGCGTGCCTCGATTGGAGTGAACGCCGGCCGCACCTCGCCGGCGCGCTGGGCGCCGGCGTGTTGCAGGCGATGCTGGATCGAAAATGGATTTCACGTGACCTGGACAGCCGTGCGCTGGCGGTGACCCGCGCAGGGCAGCGCGCGTTCCGGGATCGGTTCGGCATCGAGCTTTGATGGTTCCCGGCCGGTTGCGTGAACCGATCAGATGCGTCGACGGCGCCCGAAGACCAGCGAGACGATGAAAAGGATGATGAAAATGACGAACAGTATCTTCGCGATGCTCGCCGCGAGGCCGGCGATGCCGAAGAAGCCGAAAAACCCGGCAACGAGTGCGATGATCAGAAAGACGATGGCGTAATAAAGCATGGCGTTCTCCCGATGCTGCGCCGTTGGGAAGAGTGTCCGGACGAGCGATTCCTTCACCCGTCCGGAGCAGGGTCCGCCGATCCGGAAATGGATGCGGCGGGATGCCGGCCGGACACTGAGGGGGATGTGGGCCGACCGGCCCGGCTCCTTCCATGAAGCCGTCTGGAAACGCAGCGCGTTTCCGTTCCAGTGGTCGGTGCGCGAACGTCGCGATCCATGCGAGCATCCGCGCACCGGTAAACCTACGACGTGCCTTCCTGCATCATCTGGCTTTCGAATTCATGCACCTGCAGCAACGCCTCGCCCCGATCCACGCCGTAGCGATCCTGCAGGACGCGTGCGAGATATTCGGTGCTTCCGTCCTTGAACAGGACGTCGTCCGGGGTCAGCTTGCGCCAGCGGCGCCGCAGCTTGTCGGAAATTTCCATCCACTCCTGCCTGATCCTGTCGTGCCCCGCATCGAGCTTCCATTGCGCGATGGCCGGTTCGAGGGCCGCCATGACATCAGTCCTTCGCCTTCGGGCAGGGGATGCCGGCTGGCGCGGCTTGTTGTGACGCGGCGGCGCTGCCGGTGGGGATTCCGGATCCTGGCGCTGCGGCAAGGGCGACGACGGGGACAATGCGCGAATGTTTCATCGTGGTCTCCTGTTGTGTCGGGAGCAGCGCCTGGCAGCGACGGTGCCGCTCGAACGTAACAACGGGAAAATGACCGGCCACTAACCGTCGCGGCGGAGTTCCGCGAATCCGGAGTGGGCGCGTTCAGCTTGGCGGCGTGCGCAGCGCGAAAAGCCACGTGAACACTGGCTTTGTTCCGCTGCGCGGGCGTGCCTTGCGCGCCGGGCCGGCTTCAGGATGCGTTCGGGTTCAGGTAAAGAACGCGTAAGCCATGCGTGACGGGTCCGCGAAGACTCCGCGTTTCAGCGCGCGCCTTGCGACCACGCGTCACGCAGTGTCACCGTACGGTTGAATACCGGGCGCGCGCGCGCGTGGCCGTGGCGGTCGGCGACGAAATACCCCGTGCGCTCGAACTGGAAATGCTGTTCCGGTTTGGCGTCGCGCAACGATGGTTCGAGGAAACCGCGGATCACGCGGCGCGAATCCGGGTTGATGTGGTCGAGCCAGGTCTTGCCATCGGCATCGCCGTCGGGGTCGGCCGCGTCGAACAGACGGTCGTACAGGCGCACCTCGGCTTCGATCGCATGCCGCGCGCTGACCCAATGGATCGTGCCCTTCACCTTGCGGTCCGCACCGGGCAATCCATGGCGGGACTCCGGATCGAGGCTGCAGTGCAGTTCGGTGACGTGGCCGGATGCATCCTTGATGGCTTCCCCGCAACGCACGATGCCGACGCCGCGCAGCCGCACTTCACCGCCCGGCACCAGCCGCTTGAAACCCTTGGGCGGCACCTCGGCGAAATCCTCGCGTTCGATCCACACCTCGCGCGAGAACGGCACCGTGCGCGTGCCGAAGGATTCGTCCTTGGGGTGATTCGGGAACGTCAGCGTTTCCGCGTGACCCTCCGGCAGGTTGGTGATGACGAGTTTCAGCGGATCCAGCACCGCCATCCGGCGCGGTGCGTGCACATCGAGGTCTTCGCGCACGCAGCCTTCCAGTACACCGTAATCGATCACGCTGTTCTGTTTCGACAGCCCCGCGCGTTCCCAGAAATTGCGTATCGCGGCGGCGGTGAACCCGCGCCGGCGCGCACCGGCCAGGGTCGGCATGCGCGGGTCGTCCCAGCCGTCGACACGACGGTCGTTGACGAGCTCGAGCAGCTTGCGTTTGCTCATCACGGTGTAGGAAAGATTGCCGCGCGCGAATTCGATCTGGCGCGGCTTCGACGGCACGGTCGGCAAACCCTTCTCCACCAGCGGTTGCCACAATTCCGGATGGTTCGGCAGATCGACGTTGTCCACGCACCAGTCGTAGAGCGGGCGGTGGTCCTCGAATTCCAGCGTGCAGAACGAATGCGTGATGCCTTCCAGCGCGTCCGAAAGCGAATGCGCGTAGTCGTACATCGGGTAGATCGGCCAGGCATCGCCTGTGTTCTGGTGGGTGACCTTGCGGATGCGGTACAGCGCCGGGTCGCGCAGGTTGATGTTGCCCGAGGTCATGTCGATTTTCGCGCGCAGGGTGCGCGAACCGTCGGCGAATTCGCCCACGCGCATGCGCCGGAACAGGTCCAGGTTTTCCTCGACGGAGCGGTTGCGGAAAGGCGAGTCGCGTCCGGGTTCGGTGAGCGTGCCGCGGAATTCACGCACTTCGTCGGCGTTCAAGTCATCGACGTAGGCCTTGCCGCCTTCGATCAGTTTCAGCGCGGCGCGGTAGAACACCTCGAAATAATCGGAGGCGTGGCGCAGCTCGCTCCATTCGAATCCGAGCCAGCGCACCGCGTCCTTGATGCCCTCGACGAACGCCGGGTCTTCCTTGCCGGGGTTGGTGTCGTCGAGGCGCAGGTTGCATGTTCCGCCGAATTCGCGCGCGATGCCGAAGTCGAGGCAGATCGCCTTGGCGTGGCCCAGGTGCAGGTGCCCGTTGGGTTCCGGCGGAAAACGCGTTTT
>DATEKI010000149.1:0-13404 GCA_035277545.1 Rhodanobacteraceae bacterium
CGCGTCCACGCAGGTGGTTCACCTCGCGCGGGCGCGCAACAAATAGCCGTTGCCAAGCTCGGCGCCGAGGAACGGGCGCTGTGCCAGATCGGCACAGCGCATGGCGAGCTTGCCGAAGGGGCTGCTCAGCAACGGATACCACTTCATGACGTGCCGGCGATCGATGCCGCTTCGGGCAGAGTTGTCGTGCTTGCCTTGTGCGGTGGTGTCGAGCGATTCATTGACTTCAGGCGCATAGCTGCGGGCGCGCACTTTCTCCGCGAGATTGGCGAGCGGAAAGCCATAACAGAGGATGCGTTCGACCTCGAATCCAGCGGTGGCGGCGAGTTCGGCCATGGGTGCGCGCTCATAGCGCCGGAAATGGCCTGCCCAGACGTCGGACGGGTTCCATTTGCTCATGTGGCACGGCACCGAGAGCAGCAACGTCCCGCCTGGACGCAGCCATGATCGCCATGTACGCAGGGCATCGAGATCGTGCTCGATGTGCTCGAGGACCTCGAACGCCATCACCAGGCCGAAATGGCCGTTCCAGCCTGCGTCGGGATGCTCCAGGAAGCGGATGTCGCGATCGGCCTCGCGAGCAAGATCATCGGCGACTTCGCGGGCTGCCTTGGACATTTCGAGCGCCTGGCAATGGAAGCCGAGTGCATCGAGTTCATGCAGCAACATGCCTGCTCCCGGACCGATCTCCAGGGTTTCGCACGGCTGGATCGTGCGCAGCTCGCGC
Organism: Rhodanobacteraceae bacterium; assembly: GCA_035277545.1. Classification (GTDB taxonomy): domain Bacteria; phylum Pseudomonadota; class Gammaproteobacteria; order Xanthomonadales; family Rhodanobacteraceae; genus 66-474. The sequence goes on from DATEKI010000149.1 coordinate 728, forward strand.
ATGATCAGCGCGCGCCGCATCAGGTATCGCGGTGCCGGCACCCAGCCATGTTCGGGGGCCGATGGGCCCAAGGTTGCGTCAACGATCATTGGTTTCGCCTGCTTCCGGAAAAAGCCCTGCGACCAACGCGAGGAATTGTTTCGCGACGGCTGCGGAGTCGATTTGACCGCGCAGGGCGTGGTGGCATTCACGCGGTGGAGTTTGCAGGACTTCGATGCAATCGTGAAGCGCGCCTGCCAGCGCACCGGCATCCCCAGGCGCCACGAGGTGCACGCATGGCGGACTGTTCGCCAGCAGTTCGCGGATAGCCGGGGAATCGCGCGTCACCAAGGGGCGGCCACTCGCAACAATCTGGAATACCTTGTTGGGGATCACGCTGGCCGCCTTGTTGGAGGTTCCGAAGATTCCGAGGCACACATCGGCCTGCTTGATCCACTCACCGATCTGGTCATAAGGCACCCATTCCACCCAGCGCAGTGCAGGCAGGGGAATCTCCGCAAGCATTGCACGTATGCGCGGCGCTTCCTGCCCACGTCCGACCAGGGTCCAGCGGATGGGTGCGTCGCGCAGCAGGCGCGCGGCCTCGATGATGGTGCCGATGCCATGAAGCGGGATGAACTGCCCGTAGAACAATACCTGCAGGTGGCCGCTCGGGGCTCGTTGCGGGCCGTGCTGGAAGAAGGCTTGTTCGGCACCCACCCAGACGCGACCGATGGAGTCCGGGGCCAGCCGGAACAATTCTTCCATCCTGCGCGCGTGGGCGGCAGTGTCCATGAACACGACATCCGCGGCATGCGAAGCGAGCCATTCACCAGCCCACAGCATCCAGGCCAGTGGATTGCGATGGCCGAGCAGGCGGCGATCCTCGACGACCGTGTCGAACGCGGAGATGAACCAGTCGAAGACGATGCGTTTGCGCCGCATCCACACGAACGGGCGCAGCACGAGCACATCGAGCTGGCCGGGGTAGGAAACCAGAGCGAAGTCGTGCTCCGGCACGCGCAGATAGCGCCAGATCAGGAGCGGGTATGCCGCGAAGAGACGCAGTCCGCGGCGCAGCCATGGCAGTGCGCCACGCGCGGTGCTCTTGTCCTCGATGTCTCCCCATACGTCCTTGTGGATTTCGGTGATCTCGACTCCCATCGTGCGCAGACCATCGCGCAGGATGCGGATACGGGGTTTGCCGATGTCGTATGTTCCCCACAATACGATCTTCATGGTTCCTGCACTCGGCAAAGGCCGACAGAATATTGCGGGCCCATGCTCTACTTGCTTCGCCTCGGTTCACTGTGCCAGCTCGGCCAAATCACGACCGTGCAGGTGTCGTCGAAGATACGTCATTCCGTTTCGGAAGCAGCAGAAAGCCGATGGCCAGAGTCGAAACGTCCCCGAGCGTCGTCGCGATGCGCAGGGCGATCACGAGGACGCTTGCGGACGCTGCGGAGAATACCGGTGCCAGCATCAGCAACATCAGGCCTTCGCGTACGCCGAGTCCCCCCGGTGCACCTGGCGTCGCGAAGCCGACCACCCATGCCAGCGCGAACACCGCGATCAGCAACCAGGAATCGTGGGGGCCGTTTGGCAGAAGAAAGTGCGCCAGCACGATCAACCCGATGCCCATGCAAACGTACATGCAGCAATAAAGCACGAACGCGCGTGCAAGGCTGGCTTGTGGTGGCAGCAGGGTGCCGTCGAGCGCAGGTGCGTACTTGGGGGCGAAGCGTTTCAACAGCGCCGGGGCGACGCGGCGGAAGATCAGCAACCCAGCGATCGCGAGCGCGACCAGCACCGCGATCAAAACCAGTTGTGCGCCATGATGGCGTACGGCTTGCAAGCCGACTTCCGACAACGCCCCGGTCCCGACGCCCATCACCACGGCTGCGGCGATTACCAGCAATGTTTCGAGGATGATCGTCACGGCCAATGGGCGGGCCGGGATGCCGCGGCCCAGTGACATGCCGACCCGCCCGATGTATTGGGCGACATTGCCAGGGACGTACTTCGCGAACTGGGTGATGCCCACGATGCCGAACAGCTCGCGAACCGACCGGTGGACGCCGAGTCCGTCCAGCAAGCCGCGCCAGGCCAGCACCAGCAATGGTGCGCCGCAGGCCCACAGGACGGCGGCCAATACGATGCCGAGCGCCGCGCGCGGCGTCGCGTAAACGGAAAGATCCTGTCCACGCAAAGACCGCACCACGTACCACACGAAGAACGCCGTGACGATGAGTACGGCCGAGTAGCCGAGCGCACGATACAGGCGCTTCACGCCCGTCTGCCTGCTGGGGTGCGGCGCGGCGTGAAGGTCACACCGCCGCTTCCAGTTCCGGCACCAGCTTGAACAGGTCGCCGACCAGGCCGATGTCGGCGACTTCGAAGATCGGTGCGTCGGCGTCCTTGTTGATCGCGACGATGGTGCCGGCGTCCTTGATGCCGGTGAGGTGCTGGATGGCGCCGGAAATGCCGATGGCGATGTACAGCTCGGGCGCGATGATCTTGCCGGTCTGGCCGACCTGCATGTCGTTGGGGCAGTAGCCCGCATCCACCGCGGCACGCGAGGCGCCGGCGGCGGCGTGCAGCTTGTCGGCGAGCTTGTAGATGATCTCGAAGTTTTCCTTCGAACCCAGGCCGCGTCCGCCCGAGACGACCTTCGCCGCGCTCTGCAGGTCGGGACGTTCGCTGGAGGCCTGCTTCAGTTCGATGAAGCGCGTGTGCGAAGGAACCGCCGCATCGACCGACAGCGCCTCGACGGGCGCGGCATTGGCTGTTTCACCGGCCGCAGGCCACGACGCGGTGCGCACGGTGCCGACCACGATGGCGTCGGCGGGCGCCTCGACGGTGACGATGGCGTTGCCGGCGTAGATCGGACGCGTGAAGTCGTGCGCGTTCGCCACCGACATGATGTCGCTGACCTGTCCCGTGCCCAGCAGCGCGGCGACGCGCGGCGCGACGTCCTTGCCGAAGGTGGTGGATGGAAACAGGACGTGCGTGTAGCCATGCCTTGCAGCAGCCGCGATTTGCGGTGCGAGCACGGCAGCCAGCGCATGCGCGTTCTCGGCGCGCGCGACGGTCAGCACTTTCGACACGCTGTCGAGCTTCGCGGCTTGCGTGGCGACGGCATCGGGCGCGTCGGCCAACACGAGGACATCGATCGAATCCGGCTTGATTGCCTTCGCGCAGGTGACGCAGCGTGCGGTCGAAGCGTTGAGCTGGCCGTTGAGGTGTTCGGCGACGATCAGGGTTTTGCTCATCTCAAACCAATCCTTTCTGTTTCAGCAGGCCGACCAGTTCCGCGACGTCCTTCACCATCACGCCGCGCGAGCGTTTGGCCGGCGGTGCGTAGTGCGTGGTCTTGATCTCGCCGCCGTGCTCGATGCCGAGCGTGGACAGCTCGATCGTTTCGATCGGCTTGGACTTGGCCTTCATGATGTCGGGCAGCTTGATGAAGCGCGGTTCGTTCAGGCGCAGATCGGTGGTGACGACGGCGGGCAGATCGACTTCGATGGTTTCGAGGCCGGCGTCCACTTCACGCGTCACGGTGGCCTTGTCACCGCTGATTTCGAGTTTGGAGGCGAAGGTCGCCTGTGGGCGATCCCAAAGCGCAGCCAGCATCTGGCCGGTCTGGTTGCAGTCGTCGTCGATGGCCTGCTTGCCCAGGATCACGAGTCCTGGTTGTTCCTTTTCGATCAGCTTCAGGAACGTGCGCGCGGCGGCCAGCGGTTGCACAGGGTCGGGCGTGACCACGTGGATCGCCCGATTCGCGCCCATCGCAAGACCGTTGCGCAGGTGGGCCTGGGCATCGGCGGGCGCGATGGTCGCGATCACCACCTCTTCGGCGATGCCCTTCTCACGCAGGCGCAGCGCTTCTTCCAGCGCGATGTCGTCGAACGGGTTGGGCGACAGCTTGACACCGTCGGTCACGACGCCGCTGCCGTCCGGCTTGACCTGGATGCGCACGTTGTAATCGACGACGCGCTTGTATCCGACCAGAATCTTCATCGGGAATCCCTTGCGTGCGGCCCGCGCCGCGGCAGGCCAATGACATCAACGGGTCATTGTAACCGACGGCCTGTTTTGCTTCTGCCCTTCCAGAGGAAGGGGGACGGAGGGGATGGCTTTTCCCACGCAGGAATGCGGGTGTTGCGAACGCCCCTTCCCGGGAAGGGGCGGGAGCTACGCTTCGCGCACCTGTGCCACCTCGGTGTGGCTGAAGAACCTTGCATACAGGATCAGGTAGCCGAGTTGCAGCGCGGCGCCCAGCAGGAAGGGCAGGGTCAGGTACCCCGCGTGGAACAGCACGCCGCCGATCGCGGGGCCGATCGCGCGCGGCAACTGGATCGAGATGTTCTGCAGGCTCGAAGCGAGTCCGCGCCGTTCGGCGCGCGTCAACCCCGCCGCCAGTGCCTGGCGCAGGCCACCGGTGCCACGGTTGGAGACGCCGCGCGCGATGTACAAGCCCATCGCCGGCCAGAACCACGGCACCAGCGGCATCGCCACCAGCAGCACGATGCCGGCGCCGCGCATCCACAACACCGTACGCATGATTCCCTGACGCCGCGCGATCCAGCCCGCGAGGAACGAGCCCGCGCCGCCGGCGACCAGACCCAGCGCGATGCCGGGGCCGATGTCGATCAGGCCGCGCTGGAACTTGATCGCGAACCAGTACGCGATCAGCGGACCGATCAGGCCGATGCCGAGTCCGTTGAGCGAATTGGCGAGCACCAGTTTCGCCAGCAGCGCGTTTTCCCGGCGGCGGATCGCGCGGGCGCCCGCGCCGGCATCGCGTGTGTTCGCGGACACCACGGGTTCGCGCGCCATCCACATCAACGTGAAACTCGCGAGCGAGCCCGCCAGCGGCAGCGCGAACAACAGCCGATAGTCGGACGCGCTCATCGCGTGACCCATCCACCACGCCGGCAGCGCGGCAAGCAGCGCACCGATGCCCATGCCGATGAAACCGACGGCGCTGTTGGCGCTGAAGATGCGGCCGCGCCGCCGCATCGGCAGTTCGATCGCGAGCCACGCCTGCTCGACCGGCGAGAACGGTCCGGCTGAACCGTTGGCGCCGCGTCCGAAACCGCCGATCACCGCGGCCGTGACGAGCAGCCAAGGCGTCGTGGTCAGCATCGCGACCAGCGCGACCAGTGCCTGCAACGAGTCGTAGCCCAGCAGGAACGCGCGGCGCCCGCCGCGATCGCTCAGGGGGCCGATGATGATCGTGAGCAGCGTGCCGAACAGCAGCGCGCCCATCAGCACCGTGCCGATCGCGGTCGCGCTCCAGCCCAGCGCATGCAGGTACAGCGTGAACGCCGCCACCATTGCGCCCTGACCGATGCTGCGCGCCGCGCGCATGCCGATCAGCAGGCGCACGTTGCGGGGGAGGGGCGGACGATCGGGTTTCTTCAGTGCACGATCCATCGCCCTGCCATGATGCCGCGTCACGTGGGGAGATGCGAAAGGCCATCCCGCCCCGATTCCCCTTCCTGTGGAAGGGGGAAGCAAAGCGGGGAGCCATTCGCACGTCGCGCTCCGGGCGCGTTCGCTTCGCCTTTCGCACGCGAAGGGCAAAAAGCGCGATGCCTCGAAGAGGGTTCACCCCCTGCGGCACGAAGGGGGTCGACGCGAAGCGTCGGGGTGTCAGCCGCTACGCAAGCGCCACAGGGTTGCTTGTGCGAAGCGCTCGGCAGCCCCGTCGGCATGGGCAGCGAACACCGAAGGTTCGACCAGTTCCAGTTCCAGCAGGCGCGCCGCGCCTTCGCCGTCGCGGATCAAATCCACGCGCGCGTACAGCAACGGTTTCCCGAACGGAATGGCAGCGAGCGCGGATTGTGCGATGGCCAGTTCATCCGCCGAGGGCGTGCGCGGTTCGATCGTTTCTTCCGCGTACAGTCCGGTCGTCGATCCCTCGCCGCGTTTCAGCAATGGACCCTTGCGGATCGCGTGACTGAACGTCCCGTCGAAGAACAGCAACGCGGTTTCGCCGTGCTCGTCCACCTGATCAAGGTAAGGCTGCAGCAACACACTGCGTTTCTTGTCGAGCAACCGCTGGACGTGCATGACGATGGCGTTGCGGTCGCCGCGTGCGTGCCGCTGCGCGTCGCGCGAGCCCGCGCCGACGGCGGGCTTCACCACGATGTCACGCGAGGCGGGATGCACCGCGAGCAATTTGGCGACGGCCGTTCCGGAGTCCTCTCCCGGCTCGACGAACATGCCCGGCACCACCCGAACCCCGGCCTGCGCGAGATCCGCGAGATAGTGCTTGTCGGTGTTCCAGCGGATCACGTCGAGCGGATTCAGCAGGCGCGTCCGTTGCGAAACGCGATCCGCCCAGGCGAGGAATTCCGGCAGCCGCTCGAAGTAATCCCAGGTCGAGCGCAGCAGCGCGAGGTCGCAACGCGACCAGTCGATCGTCTCGTCATCCCAATCCACTTCATGCGCGTCGGCGCCGATCGCGCGCAACGCGGCCAGCAGCAGCGGCATGTCGTAGTCGGTGCCGCGCGCCGCGCGCGCGGTGACGAGGGCGACGCGTGGTCGTGTCATGGGAAAAGAAAGGTGCAGGGAGGACGGTCGCGCAGGCTAGCATGTCCGCCGCCGGAGCCGGGTCAAAGACTTCGCCCGCCCAGGCGGCGGGCGAAGTTGCGGCAGCGTGCTATTACGACTTGTGGTCGGGCCGCCATCCGGGAACACCGGCGCGCCATTTCATGAAGGCGATGGTGTCGGCGGTCTGCAGGTCGGTCTGGGTACGCGTGGACCCGATGCCGTGCCCGGCTTCGGCGTCGATCCGCAGCAGCACCGGGTTCGGCGTGCCCGAGGCCTGCAACGCGGCGGCGAACTTGGCGGGCTCCCACGGCGATACGCGTGGGTCGTTCAGGCCCGTCGTGATCATCACCGCCGGATACGTGACGCCCTTCTTCACGTGCTGGATCGAATCCATCGCGAACAGGTTCTTGAATCCCTGTTCGGTCTTCACGCTGCCGAATTCGGGAATGTTGGGCGGCCCGTTGGGCGAGAACTCGAAGCGCAGCGTGTTGGCGGCCGGCACCAGATCGATGACGCCCGCGAACAGGTCGGGGCGCTCGGTCATCGCACGGCCCATCGTGATGCCGCCTGCGGAACCGCCGATGATGAACAGCTTGTCCTTGCTGGTGACGCCACGCGCGATCAAATCCTCGCCGCACGCAATCAGGTCCTGCCAGGTGTTGTGCTTGTTGGCGTCCTTGCCGCCGAGACGCCACGCCTCGCCCCTTTCGCCGCCGCCGCGCACGTGGCAGATGCCGTAGTTGACGCCTTCGCGCATCGCCGCCGCGCGCCGGGTGCTGAAATCGGCGAGGTTGGAAATGCCGTAGGAACCGTAGGCCTCGACCAACGTGATCTGCGGACCCTTGGCATCCTTCGGCTGGATCAGGCTGAGCGGCACCATCACGCCGTCCCGCGCCTTTGCTTCCAGATCGCTGACCTTGAAGGCCGCGACGTCCATGTCGCCCGCATGGCCGATGTCCAGCGTGGCGAACTTCCGCGAGGACGGGTCGTAGCGCAGGTAGGTTGGCTGCGCCACCCAACCCGAAAGGCCGATCACGACGCCCGGCTTGCGCGGGTCGCTGAAGGCCTCGCCGACGTGGCCTTCGAACGGCAGCGGCACCTGTTCGATCCTGTCGCTGCCGGTGGCGACACGCAGCAGTTGCGAGTACGCGCCCTTGCGCGCCGTGACGTACAGCGCGTCGGATGCGGCGTAGAAACCCTCGATCACGCGATCGGGTTGCGCGGGGATGAGCGTCTTCGCGGACGACAGCGCCTGGCCCGCCTTCAATTGCAGCACCTTGAAGGTCGGCGCATCCTTGTGCGACAGCAGGAAAATTTCGTCGCCGCGCATGCCGATCATCGTCACGTCATCGGTGCGATCGACGAGCGGCTTCCATGCGGTTTTCGGGTTCGCCGCCTCGCCGGCGGGCGCGACCCATGCCTTCCATTCGTTCTGCACGCCGTTGATGGAAACCGCCAACGCATCCGTGGCGCCGGGCATGAGAAACAGGATGGGGAAGGCTTCGGGCGCGAACTTCGGCCCGTGGCCCGCGCTGCTGCCGAGTACGGTATGCGGGTTGCCGGCCAGGTTCCACGCGTCGAGCGTCGAATTCTTGTAGGTGTCGGTTTCCGGCGCGCCGGGCTTCAGCTTGGCGAGGTGGTTGAAGTACACCGTCTTCGAATCGGCGCTCCACGCGGTGGCGCCGAAGCGTGCGCGATCGATCGGTCCCGCAATGGGCTTGCCCGTCGCCGCGTCGTACACCGTCATCGACGCATTTTCCGAGCCGCCTTCCGACACGCCCACGGCGACCTTGCTGCCGTCGGGCGAGGCCAGGAACCAGTTGATCGCATAGGGCTTGCCGCCGTTTTTCGCGCGCAGTGCCGCGATGTCGATCAGCTTGCGGGTGCCCGCGCCATCGTGCACCATCAGGTCGTAATCGTCCGCGCCGGGCGCGCGTTCCTCGTAGAAGTCGCGGCCGCCGTAGGAGACGAAACCGTTGACGAACCCGAAGCTGCCGGTGAAGGCCGATACGCGTTTCTGCAGCGCGGCCAGCGGCGCGATCGCATCCAGTACCTTGCGGGTGTAGGCGCCCTCGGCTTTCATCCATGCCACCGTGGCCGGGTCCATCTTTTCCATGTAACGGTAGTCGTCCGTGACCTTGACGCCCCACAGCGTCTCGGTCACGGGTTTGATGGGCGGTGCGGCTGGCGGCGAGCCGACATCGACGGGAGCCAGTGGATCGGTGGCCGCAAGTGCGAACGGAGCCGCGGCAAGGGCGGATACGAGCGCGAAAACCGAGACTGCGGCAAAACGTGCGGAACGCATGACCGACCCTCCTCGCAGATGGTCGGGCGAGTCTAGCCTTTCCGGTGGGGGACGCCAGTGCCGCCGTCGTTACAGGTTCTGGTAATTGGGCCCGCTGCCACCCTCCGGCGGCACCCAGGTGATGATCTCGTACGGATCCTTGATGTCGCAGGTCTTGCAGTGCACGCAGTTGGCCGCGTTGATCTGCAGGCGAAGCGATGGCGCGTTATCTGCGCCGGTTTCCTCGACGATTTCGTACACGTTGGCGGGGCAGAAGCGCGTGCAGGGGTTGCCGTATTCGACCGTGCAGCGATCGACGCAGATATTGGTGTCGGCGACGTGCAGGTGCACAGGCTGGTCCTCGTCGTGCTCGGTCGCTGCGAAATAAACACCGGCGAGGCGGTCGCGCGGCGGCAGCGTGCGTTCGATCCAGCCGGGTTCGCGCGGCGAGCTTGCGTTCGGGCCGGGACGATTTGCCTTCGTCGCGGGCGGATCGAGTTTTTCCAGCGACGACCAGTCGGCGTGGTTCTTCAGCGTCCAAGGCGACAGCCCTGCGGTCGCGGTTTCCCACGCGGCGTTGAACAAGCCGCGCCACAAACCGCCGTGGAAACCCGGACGGATATTGCGCACCTTCTTCAATTCCTTCGCGATGTTGGACGCGCGCAAACGCGCATCGAAACCTTGCGGCGATCGCTTCTCGGCGAAGTGTTCGGCCGCCAGCATCCCCGAACGGATCGCCTGGTGCGTGCCCTTGATCTTCGGCACGTTCATCAATCCGGCTGCATCCCCGATCAGGATCGCGCCCGGCATTTCCATGTTCGGCAGCGACTGCAGGCCGCCTTCGATCAGCGCGCGCGCGCCGGCCGACACGATCTGGCCACCTTCCAGCAGCGGCTTGATGCGTGCGTGGTTCTTCAGTTGCTGGAACGCCTCCCATGGCCGGAACAACGGGTCGGAATAATCGAGCCCGGCGACGAAGCCGATCGCGATGCGGTCCTTGTCGAGCTGATAGATGAAGCTGCCGCCGTAGGTCTTGTTGTCGAGCGGCCAGCCGAGCGTGTGGGTGATGTGGCCGGGTTGTACACGTCCGGGCGGCAGTTGCCACAGTTCCTTCAAGCCGATGCCGTAGGTTTGCGGGTCGGAGTTCTTGTCGAGTCCGTATTTTGCGATCAGTGTCTTGCTGACGCTGCCTCGGCAGCCTTCGGCGAGCACCGTGAGTTTCGCGAGGATGTCGATGCCCTGCGTGTAGCCCGGCTTGTGCGAACCATCCTTCGCCACGCCCATGTCGCCGATGCGTACGCCCGAGACGGCGCCTTGGCCATCGAACACGGCATCCGCGGCGGCGAAACCAGGGAACACGTCCACGCCCAGTGCTTCGGCCTGCGGCGCCAGCCATGCGCACAGCGCACCAAGGCTCACGATGAAGTTGCCATGGTTGTGCATCTGCGGCGGCGTAGGCAGCCTGGTTGCGCGCGTCGCGTCGCGCAGCAACAGGAACTCGTCATGCGCGGCGGGTACGCAGATGGGGGGCGGGTTGTCACGCCACTTCGGCAGCAAGGCATCCAGTGGCGCGGGTTCGATCACCGCACCCGAAAGAATGTGCGCGCCGATCGTCGATGCCTTCTCGATCACGCAGATGCGGGTGTCCGGCTTGAGCTGTTTCAGGCGGATCGCGAAGGTGAGCCCGGACGGACCCGCGCCGACCACGACCACGTCGTATTCCATCGTTTCGCGTTCGCTCATGGCGGGCTCCCGTCGCGCATCGTTCCAGCCCTTCATTGTCTTGGGTTCCCGAGCGGGCGGCAAACCCGCATAATCGGGCCCTCGGGAGGAACCGATGAGCGCAATCGACGACGGCGAAATGCTGGGGCAGGAAGCGTTGCGGCGCGGCGGCGTGTGGCAATGCCTGCACTGGCTTGCGGCAGGCCGCACCACCTCCGAGGCATTGGCCGAAGCCTGCCTCGCCGCGATCGAGCAGCGCAATTCCGATTTGCATGCGTTCGTGGACGTGCGCCCCGACATCGTGCTCGACCAGGCCGCGAGCGCACAGCGCCGCCGCCGCGAAGGACCGATCGGACGGCTGGATGGCATCCCGGTCGCGATCAAGGACAATTTCGACGTGGCGGGTTACCCCACACGCGCGGGCTTGCCGACGCGCGACGAACACGTCGCCCGCAACGACGCGCACGCGGTCGCGCGCCTGCGTGCGGCCGGCGCAGTGCTGCTGGGCAAGACCAACCTCGATGAAGGCGCACTGGGCGCGGCCACCCGCAACCCGCATTTCGGCACCACGCGCAATCCGTTTGACCTGGATCGCGTCGCCGGCGGTTCGTCAGGCGGCTCCGCTGCTGCGGTCGCGGCGGGCATGGCGCCGGTCGCGATCGGTTCCGACACGCTGGGTTCGGTACGCATCCCCGCGAGTTACTGCGGGGTGTTCGCGCTGAAGCCCACGCACGGCGAGATTTCCGCGCGCGGGCTGGTGCCGGCGGCGCGGCGGCTGGACGCGGTTGGCATCCTCGGTCGCAGCGTGGGCGATCTGGTGGTGATGTTGCAGGTGCTGGCAGGCTACGATGCCGACGATCCGCGCTCGCGCCGGCGCCGCGTCGCGCTGCAACCGCCGGACTGGAACCCGAATCAGTTGCATTGCGGGGTGCTGCCGGATCTCGCCTCCATTGGCGTCGAGCCTGCGGTCATCGACGTCTTCGATGCTGCATTGGCGCGGTTGGAACGCGAACTCGGCGAGCGCCAGGCGCTGGATTTCTCCGACTGGCCGTTCCAGAAGATGCGGCGCGCGGGGCTGCTTTTGATGGAAGCGGAGATGCGCAACACGTTCGCGGATGATCTCGCGGACACAGCGCACCCTGTTTCCGGACATTTCCGCGCGATGCTCGATTACGCATCGAAGAAATCCGCAGCCGACTACGCGCAGGCCGATCGCATCCTCGACTTCGCGGTGTTGAAGGCGCGCCGCGTGTTTTCGCGCGTCGACGTGCTGGTGCTGCCGACCACCCCGCAGGGTGCGTTCCCGGTCGATGCGCCGGTGCCCGCTTCGCAAGCCGACCTCACCGCGTTCGCAAGCCTCTCCGCGTGCCCCGCGGTCAGCATCCCGATGGGCACGCTGCCCGACGGGATGCCGATCGGCATGCAGTTCGTGGGCGCGCCGGGTTCCGACCTGCGCCTGCTGGAACTTGCGGAAGTGTGCGCGTCGGCGCTGGATGCGGCGCCGGCATATCCCGTCGGGGCATGAGTTTTTCCCTCTCCCTTCGGGAGAGGGTGGCGCGCAGCGCCGGGTGAGGGTTCGGCTCCTCGGGCAACGTTTCACGACATCCCTGTCTTGTTCCGTCCGCCTCCCGGGCGGGCGAGCCACCTTTCTTTGCGTGGCCAAAGAAAGGTGGCCCAAAGAAAGGCCACCCCGCGAACACGTCCTCCGCGCATCCTGCGCGCGTGGGGGGCAAAGTAACTTGTTGGCTCTCGCTTCGAGCGAGGCCATGGATAGCCGTCATCGAAGCAGAGCTGTTCTTGCGTCCTTGCACGACGCCGAGCATCGCAGCGCCAAGCGGGAGCAAGGCGCGCATGTTCGAGCACAGGGATGTGCGAGTTCGCGCCGGCCCGCTTGGCGCGAGAAGCGCAGGGGAGTTTCGGCAACAGGATGTTGCCGAAACCGTCGTGCCGGGCGATGGTTTTGGCCACTTTTGCCGTAACAAAAGTGGCTCGCTCGCCTTCGGTGAGCGAAACCGCTTTCCGTGTGTCAGCGTCTCCGTGAGGGCTTGTCGTCTTCGCCGACAGGATGCTCCGCCTGATCGCGGCTCGCCACGTCGAGCGTCCACGCGACCACTTGTTGCGCGAGCGCGTC
>DATEKI010000150.1:0-5913 GCA_035277545.1 Rhodanobacteraceae bacterium
GTGCCGTCGTCCGGTCCGAATGGCGCGCCGCGCGCGGTGTAGTCGTAGAACTGGTGTTTGCGGCCATGGAACTTCGCCTGCACGTTGCCGGGGCCGTCGGTGGCCGAAAAGCCCCAGCAGTTTTTTTCGTAGCCGATGAACTTGCGGGGATTGCGGCGCGCGTATTCGCGCTGGATCTCGGTTGCCACCCGGCTGTTCTCGAAGTAGTCGGTTTTTTTCCCGGCCATGAACTTGTCGCGGATGCCACGCGTGTCGATCCAGATGTGCGAGAACTGGTGGATGAACAGCGGCCCCGCGTACAACACCTCGCGTCCGTACAGGCGCCGCCACTTGAAGGTGGAGCTCCAGGCGACGTAGGCGTCGTGGCTGACCGGATTGTTCGGCGCGGCCAGTGCCAGTACGTACAGGATCAGCGCCTCGTTGTAACCCAGCCAGCGGTTGGCGAGGAATCCCGACTCCGGTTTCCAGCCCATCGAGAAGGCATCCTGTCCGTCCTGCGCCCAACGCCAGTCGATGCGCGCGTAGATCGATTGCACGCGTTCGCGCACCTCGCGCTCGTCGGCGGAATCCTCCGCGAAGTATTGCGCGGCCAGCAGCATGCCGGCGAGCAACAGTGCGGTGTCGATCGTCGAGAGCTCGCACTGCCAGACGCGGGCGCCGGATTTCGGGTCGAGGAAGTGATAGAAGAAGCCCTTGTAGCCGGTGGCGTCGGGCGCGTCGCCTTGCGCGGCGCCGTCGAAGAAGCGCACGGCGGCCAGGGTGTACGCCAGCGCATCGCGATGCAGCAGCCAGCCGCGCTCGACGGCGACCGGGTAGCACGACAGCGCGAAGCCGACCGCAGCGATGCTGGCCGGCTGTGTGGGGCGGGTCGAATCCAGCATCAAACCGTTGCCGGGATTGACGTGGCGTTCGAAATAGCGGAACGCCTTGCGTTGCAGGTCCTCGAGGATCGCTTCGTCGGTGTGGCTGGCGCGGTCGATGTTGCGTCCCCCGCGGTGTGGCGTGGCGGGGGTAGGTTTGGCGCGGGTCGTCATCGTGGCCGCCTCAGGCCAGTTCCACGCGCACCGCGGCAATGCCGTGCGGCAACAGGTTGAGCTGGATGTCGAAGCCGTCGCCGGAGGCCTGTATCGCGACCGGTTCGGCCTTCAACTGCGAGACTTCGTCCAATTCCGCGACCTGCCGGGCGTCGAGGTAATCGGGCGAACCCATGTCCACCCACGCCTGCCGGCTGTTGCAGTGGTCGTCGTCGACGTATTGCACGCTGGCAGATTCCGGTTTGCGCGAGCTCGCGACGTGCCAGGTCACGGCCTCCGGCGCGATGTCGTGGCGCGGGAAGGCGTGGTTGGACGCAAGCAGGTCGAGGTGGGTGTCGTCGGCGCGCACCGCCCATGCGTCCACGGTCGGATGCGAACCTTCGACCTGCAAGCGCGAATGGCCGAGGCCATGCAGCAATTGCATCGCGCGATAGGTGGGCTTGGCGACGCCATGGATGGTCTGCAGGCCGAAGCTGCCGTGGAAGGGCGTCGACGAGAAATAGTTTTCCTCGAAGATGTCGCTGAAGGTCCACCAGCTGTAGCAGTGCACGAGGTCGGCCACGTCGAGCATGTTCTTGAAGAGGAACGCGGCGGCGTAGGGTTGGTCGTGGAATTCGAAGAACGGATTGGACGACGAGTTCCACTCGGTGTAGCAGAGCATCCTGTCGCCGACCGCCTGGCGCATCTTGCGCACGCGCTGGATCAGCACGTCGCGCGGCGCGTCGGAAAGCTGCGTCTCGGTGTCGTCGCCCGGCTTGCCCAACGCGTCGGTGGGATAGTGGTGGGTGGACACGAAATCCACCGGCAGCTTGTTGCCGTCGCAAAACTGCAGGAACTCCGGCACCCACTCGTCGTCGGCGGTGGCCGGGCCGCCCACGCGGATTTGCGCGTCGACTTGCTTGATGGCGTTGGCGGTGTATTGGTAGAGCTTGAAATAGTCGGCCTGCTTGCCCTTCCAGAACGCATCGAGGTTGGGTTCGTTCCAGACCTCGAAATACCACGAGCGCACCTCGTCGATGCCGTAGCGGTCGACCCAGTGCTTGACCAGCCGCGTGACCAGGTCGGCCCACTTCGCGTAGTCGCGCGGCGGGGTGACGTTGGCCTTGTAGAAGAACACGATGTCGCCGCCGGTCTGCAGCGCGGTCGGCATGAACGACAGTTCCACGAACGGCTTCATCCCGATCGAGACCAGGAAATCGAAGATCTGGTCGGCGTTGAAGAACGAGTAAAGGTCCTTGTCGCACTCGATCAGGTACGTGCACATCTCGTCGTTGAGAAGGCCGTGGAAACGCACGTGGCGCACGCCGAGCTCGGCACGGGTCTTGCGCATCTGCGCCTGCCAGTCCGCGCGCAACGCGAGCAATGCGCGGCCGCTGCCGACCGTGTGGCTCCAGACGTGCGCGAGTTCGCTGCCGGGCGCATCGAGATTGCACGTGAACGTGGTTGCCATCCAGCACTCCTCGGTATAAAGCGGGAAATTTCCGTGATGGCCCGTGAGCGTGGCGTCAAGGCACGGGGGGTGCCGCGTTCGCCACTTCGTCGGGTGCGGCGGGTGACGGGCACTCCTCAGACACACGTTGGCCGAATCGCACCAGCACCTCGTGGTCGCTGCCGTCGTCCACCAGGGCGATCGATTGCGCTGGCTGCGCATGGCCGTCCACGCTGACCCCCGCGACGCCGGCATCGCCCGGCTTGCGCACGAATTCGATGCGGTAGCGTGCGCGGCCGTGGCGCCAATCCGCGGTCCAGCGTTCCCAATCGTCCGGCACGCGCGGGTCGATGTGCAGGCGACTGCCCTCGCGGCGCAGGCCAAGCAGCGATTCGACCAGCATCCTGTACATCCAGCCGGCCGAACCGGTGTACCAGCTCCAGCCGCCGCGCCCGGTGTGGCTGTTGGCCGCGTACACGTCGGCGGCGACCGCGTAGGGTTCCAGCCTGTAGCGCCGCGCGGTGTCGATGTCGAAGGCGTGGTTGACGGGATTGAGCATGCGTGCGATCCGCCATGCATCATCGACGCGCCCGGATTCCGCCAGCGCCATCGCCACCCACACCGCGGCGTGGGTGTACTGGCCACCGTTCTCGCGCACCCCCGGCACGTAGCCCTTGATGTAACCGGGGTCGAGCGGCGTCTTGTCGAACGGCGGGGTGAACAGCTTCACGATGCCGGCGTCGGGATCGACGAGGTGTGCAAGTACCGAGTCCAGTGCGAGCTCGCTGCGCGCACGATCACCGAGGCCGGCCAGCACCGACCAGCTTTGCGGCAGCGAATCGATCCGGCATTCCTCGCTCCGCGCGGAGCCGATCGCGGCGCCGTCATCGCTCCACGCGCGCAGGTACCAGTCGCCATCCCAGGCGTGGCGTTGCAGCATGGTCTTCAGCTCGTGCCCGGTGGCGGCGAGATCGGCGGCGGTTGCGGCGTCGCCGCGGTGCGTGGCCAGCGGCGCGAAACGCCGCAGCACGTCGGTGAGGAACATGCCGAGCCACACGCTTTCGCCGCGGCCATGGATGCCCAGGCGGTTCATGCCGTCGTTCCAGTCGCCGCCGCCCATCAGCGGCAGGCCGTGCGTGCCTAAGCTGCAGCCGTGGCGGATTGCGCGCAGGCAATGTTCGTACAGGCTGGCGGTTTCGCCGCTGATGCGCACGTCCTCGTAAACCGATTCCTCGTCGGCGGCCAGCGCGCGGCCCTCGATGAAGGGAGCCTGCTCATCCAGCACCGTGGCATCGCCGGTCACGCGCACGTATTCGGCGGTGCACCACGGCAGCCACAACAGGTCGTCGGTGATGCGCGTGCGCACGCCCTTGCCGGTGGGCGGATGCCACCAGTGCTGCACGTCGCCTTCGCGGAACTGGTGCCGCGCGCAGCGCAGCAGCTGTTCGCGCGCGAGATCGGGGCGCGTGTTGAGCAAGGCCATCGCATCCTGCAACTGGTCGCGGAAACCCCACGCGCCGCCCGATTGGTAATAGCCGCTGCGCGCGAACAGGCGCGAGGCCATGACCTGGTACGGCAGCCAGCCATTCACCAGCAGGTCCGCGGAAGCGTCCGGTGTGCGTACGTGCAATTGCGACAGCGTCTCGCGCCAACCGTCACGCACGCGCTCGAATTCGGCGCGTGCGGCGTCGATGTCCGCGAAACGCTCCACCAGTTCGCGCGCCTGCGCGGCATCGGATGCGGCGCCCAGCAACACGACCAGCTCGATTTCCGCGCCAGCCTCCAGCTCGATCACCGCGCGTTGCGCCGAGCAGGCATCGAGACCGGCGCCGGCCTTGCCGTCGAGTTGCGCGGCGCGCATGCCGAGGGGCGCCGCGAGCGATCGGTTGCGGCCGACGAACGCGCGGCGGTCGCAAGTGAATTCCGGGCGCGGCACGCACAGACGGTGGAACGCGATGCGCCCGGCGAACACGTCATGGAAGGGGTTGTGCGCGAACACGGCTCCGCTGGTCGCATCGAACATCGTGCGCACGTGCCGTCCGGCGCGCCCGCGATGTTCGCCCAGCACCCATTCCACGTAGCTGGTCAGCGAAACGTGGCGCGCCTCCGTGCCCTTGTTCAGCAGCCGGATCCGCGACAACTTCACCGGCGCCGCGTGCGCGACGCATACCGTCACTTCGCTGCAAAGGTCGGCGTGCGCATGTTCGAAGCGGCTGTGGCCGAAGCCGTGGCAGGCGCGGTACGGGTCACCGCTGGGCGTGGGCTGTGCGGTGACCGACCAGAATTCGCCGGTGTCCTCGTCGCGCAGCCACAGCGCTTCGCCGCTGGCGTCGCGCAGCGGGTCGTTGTACCAGGGCGTGAGCCGGAACTCGTGTGCATTTTCCGCGAACGTGTAGGCGCCCCCGGATTCGCTGACGACGCTGCCGAACGCTTCGTTCGCGAGCACGTTGCACCAGGGCGCGGGCGTGGGCTGTCCGGCCGCCAACCAGATGCTGTATTCGCCGCCATCGTTGCGGAAGCCGCCGAAACCATTGGTTGCGCGCAAGTCCTCGGAAGGCGGTTGCAGCGCGTAAGTGCCCGGCACCGGTTTGCGCATCGGCACGCGCGCCACCGGTTCGCCCGCGCTGTCGATCGGCGACAGCCGCGCAATCTGGTCGCGCAGGCGGCCTTCGTCGCCGGAAAACACGCAGCGTGCCGTCGCCAGCATCAGCGCGCGATCGGGAGCGGTCAGATGCTCGATGCGCCACGCGAACATGCGCCCGCGGCCCTGGCCGCCGCGCGCCTCGGCGCCGGATTCGATCAGGTAGAGGATGTGTTCCTGCAGTTCCTGTCGATAACCGGAGAGTTCCTCGTTCCAGATCAGCAGGTCGGCGTCCAGCCCGCTCATCTGCCAGAAGCCGTGCGCCTGGATGAGGTGTCGCACCAGGTCGATCTGGCTGGCGTTGGCGATGCGCGCCAGCACGATCGGCAGGTCGCCGGAGATGCCGTGCTTCCACAGCGCGGATTGCGGCGGCAGCGCGATGTCGGAAACGTTGCGTGCGGCGGGCGGCCCGTACAGCAGCGTGCTGGCGACGTGGTCGTAGCGTTGTGCTTCGGTGGCGCCCATGTTGAGCTGCTGCAGCGTCACCTGTTCGTGCGTCCAGGCCAACTGGAACACGCGCTGGTGCAGGTGGCGCTCGCGATATTTGCGGGCGAGCGCCAGCGCGGCTTCGCGGTCGGGCGCGACGCCGGTCAGCACGTCGATCCCGGCGGTGTGGCCGGGCAGGATGCGGATGCGCCGCGTCAGCGAAACGATCGGGTCGAGTACGGCGCCGGTACGGCCTTCGGCCGGCGCGGTGCCGGCCAGCGCGCGCGGTGACGCGAGGCTGCCGAGGCGTCCGATGAACACCTCGCGATCGGTTTCGAACGTGCCTTCGCCGACGATGCCGCCGCGCGTGGTCATCTGGTGCA
>DATEKI010000151.1:0-19549 GCA_035277545.1 Rhodanobacteraceae bacterium
CACCATCAACTTCCCGGCCGCGATCCTGCAGCCGCCGTTCTTCTATGCCAAGGGCGACGACGCGGTGAACTACGGCGGCATCGGCTTCGTGATCGGCCACGAATCCAGCCACGGCTTCGACGACCAGGGCAGCCAGTTCGATGGCCACGGCAATCGCGTGAACTGGTGGACGCCGCAGGACAAGAAGGCGTTCGATGCGCGCGCCGATGCACTGGTCAAGCAGTACGACAGCTACGCGCCGATTCCCGGCAAGCCGGACCTGCACGTCAACGGCCGGCTGACCCTGGGCGAGGACATTGGCGACCTCGGCGGCCTCAACGTCGCCTACACGGCACTGCAGGCCGCGCTCAAGGCCGACCCCAAGGAAGCCGATGCGAAAACTGACGGCATGACCGAAGACCAGCGCTTCTTCCTGAGCTCGGCCCGCGTCTGGGAAGGCACCTCGCGCGACAAGACCGCGGAGCTGATGTTGAACATTGATCCGCACGCGCCGGCCAAGATTCGCGCGTTCGCGACCGCGTCGAACATGCCGCAGTTCGTGCAGGCGTTCCAGTGCAAGCCCGGCGACAAGATGGATCGCAAGGACCCGGTCAAGATCTGGTAACCGCCACCGGCATGTTCCACCTTCGAGCGCCGCACATTCGTGCGGCGCTTTTTTGTTGACCTGATCAGCCCAAGCGAAGCCGGCTCCAACCCCTCTCCCATCGGGAGAGGGCGCCCCGCAGGGGCGGGTGAGGGTACGCTCCTTCAGAGTCGTGACGACCTCGCGATTGACTTGGCACTTCGCGTGTCCGAACCCTCATCCGGCGCTTCGCGCAGACGCAACGGCGGCGCGCTGCGCCCCTTCTCCCGAAGGGAGAAGGGAAAAGTCAGTTGAGGATCGGAACTACCTGAAGGTTGTGCGAGTCGAGGCGCGCCCTTCGACCGCGCCGGATCCATTTGAGATAGTTATTGCGAATCGTTCGCATTTGCCTTAGTATCGCCTGCGAATCCGGCGCGCGGGAATCGTTCGACCCCGCGCCACGACAACGACAGGGCGCGCGTGTCCACGGGGAATGCGCATCCCGCGCAGCAAGGCAACAAGCCTGCGTCCGCACGGTCGCCCATACAACAAGGTCCGCACACCCATGCAAGGCATCATGCGTCGCAAGCACCGTTCCCGTCGCACCTGCCCAGGCCCCCGCGCCTTGTCCACGCTGATGACCGGCATCGCGCTCGGCCTGCCCGCGCTCGCATCCGGCGCGCCGGCATCGCCGGATGGCGCGGGCGCACCGACGCAGCTTCCCACCATCAACGTCACCGCAAAACGCGTCGCCTACAAGATCGATGCGGTGCAGTCATCCAAATTCACGCAGTCGTTGCTCGACACACCGCAAACCATCAACGTCATCGGCAAGCAGATCATCCAGCAGCAGGCTGCGACCACGCTGACCGAGGCGCTGCGCAACAGTCCAGGTGTCGGCACCTTTTTCGTTGGCGAAAACGGCAGCACCTCGACAGGCGACGCGGTGTACATGCGCGGCTTCGATGCCTCCGGGAGCATTTTCGTCGACGGCGTGCGCGACCTCGGCTCGATCTCGCGCGACGTGTTCGACACCGAGCAGGTCGAGGTGATCAAGGGTCCGGATGGCACCGTGTACGGCCGCACCACACCGACCGGCGCGATCAACATGGTCAGCAAGCAACCGCTTCCGGTCAACGCCGTTTCCGCAACGCTGGGCTACGGCAGCTGGAACCAGAAGCGCGGCACGGCCGACTGGAACCAGGCGATCGGCGAACACGCGGCATTCCGCCTCAACGTGATGGACCAGGACAGCGGCGTGCCCGGCCGCGATGACGTGAAGAACGATCGCTGGGGCATCGCGCCGTCGCTCGCGTTCGGCCTCGGCACGCCGACCACCGTGTACCTCGATCTCCTGCACATCAGCCAGGACAACGTGCCCGACGGCGGCGTCCCGACGATCGGCTTGCCGGGTTATTCGTCGCCCGACCCCGCACGCCCGTTCCTTGCTGACGTGCCCAAGGTCGATCCTTCCAATTTCTACGGCACCGCCGCCGACCACGACTACGTCAAATCCGACATGGTGACGCTGGTCGTGCACCACGACTTTTCCGGCAACGCTGCGCTGCATGACACGCTGCGCTGGGGCCGCACTCACGAAAACTACCTGCTGACCTCGTTCATGGGCAACGACGCGCGGCTGCTGACGCCCGATCCGCTCGATCCATCGACATGGACGATCGCGCGCAGCAACCCTACCTTCAAGGACCAGACCAACCGCATCCTCACCAACCAGCTCAACTTCACCGTCAACTTCGACACCGGCGGCGTCGCGCACGATCTCAGCACCGGCGTCGAATTGACGCGCGAGGAACTGGGCACTGGCGGCTATGCCGCGCTGGACGGCAGCGCATGGACACCCGCGAACCTGTACGACCCGGACCCCGCAACCGCGACCGGCCTCGTCACTGGCGACAACGGCACCTGGAGCCGCGGCCGCACCGACACCGCCGGTGTCTACGCCTTCGACACGGTGAAGTTCGGCGAACGCTGGATGCTCGTCGCGGGTGGACGGCTCGATCACTACAGCACCGACTTCGCAAGCGTCGTCGCCTGCGGCGGCCGCAGCACGCCCGCCTGCGGCGCCCTGCCGAACGGCGCGCCGGTGCCGGGCCTCGATGCCGACAAACGCGGCAATCTCGCAAGCTACAAACTGGGCGTGGTGTACAAGCCCGCCGCGAATGGCGGCGTGTACGCCAATTTCGCGACGGGCAGCGAACCGCCCGGCGGCAACAATCTCGCGTTCAGTTCTTCCGCAAGCAATGCCGACAATCCGGTCTTCGATCCGCAGAAAGCGCGCACAGTGGAAGTCGGCACGAAGTGGAACGTGTTCGGCGACCAGCTGCGGCTGACCGCCGCATTGTTCCGCACCGTCGTCAGCAACCTCGTTGCGCAGGATCCCGTGGACCTGCAGTACTACCAGATCGGCCACGAACGCGTGCAGGGGATCGAGCTGGGCGCGGGCGGACAGATCACGAAACACTGGGCCATCAGCGCAGGCTACACCGTGATGAACACGCATGCGGACGGCGGCATCGTCAGCAGTTCCACCACGCCTTCGGCGCCCGCGACCGATGGCTCGAACACGCTGGCGTACACACCAAAAAGCTCGTTCACCGCATGGAGTACCTGGCGGTTGCCGCACCACGTCACGCTCGGCGCCGGCGCGCGCCATTCCGGAGAAATGCAGCGCGGACACGACGGTGCCATCGGCACGCCAGCCTTCACCGAGGCCTATTGGGTGTTCGACGGCATGGCCAGCTACGACATCGACCGCCACGCGTCGCTGCAACTCAACGTCTACAATCTGTTCGACAAGCGTTACGTGGCCGCGATCAACAAGAGCGGCTACCGCTATACGCCCGGCGCGCCGCGCTCGGCCATGCTGACGCTGAACATCAGGTACTGAGCGATCGATGCTGCTGCACATCGAAAACCTGCTGGATACCGCGGCGGTCGCGCGCATGCGCGCGAAGCTGGACGGCGCCGACTGGATCGACGGCCGCGAAACGGTCGGGCCGCAGGGTGCGCAGGTCAAACGCAACCAACAGTTGCCGGATGCATCGCCGCTGCGGGCAGAACTCGGTCGCGAGATATTGGCCGCGTGCGCACGCCATCCCGAGTTCCACGCCGCCACGCTGCCGGTGAAGATCCTGCCGCCGCGCTTCAACCGTTACGCCGGTGGCGGCAGCTACGGCGCACACGTCGACGGCGCCGTGATGGCGCTGGCCGACGGCAGCCAGCTGCGCAGCGACATCGCCTGCACGGTGTTCCTCGCTGACCCGGAAAGCTACGACGGCGGCGAATTGATCGTTGACGACACCTACGGCGAGCACGAGGTCAAGTTGCCGGCGGGCGATGCCATCGTGTATCCGGCGTCGAGCCTGCATCGCGTCGAGCCGGTGACGCGTGGCGCGCGCATGGCGGCGTTCTTCTGGGTCCAGAGCCTCGTGCGCGACGAAGCGCAACGCCGCACCCTGCTGCAGCTCGACACCGCGATCCGCCAACTCGCCGCTGGCAGCGCCGATGCGAGCGCGATCAAGCAGCTCACCGGTGTGTATCACAATTTGCTGCGGCAGTGGTCTGAGACGTAGCCCAATCTGCATTCGGCAGCAGGCGCCGTGACGCGCGATAATACGCGGCTTTCACCAATGGCAAAGCTGCGATGAACTATATCCCGGGCCAACGCTGGGTTTCCGAAGCGGAACCCGAACTCGGCCTGGGGACGGTCCTGCGTTGCGACGAACGTGCACTGCAGGTGCTGTTCGCCAAGTCCGGCGTGGTCCGCAACTATTCGGCGCTCGGCGCGCCGCTGGCACGCGCCAGCTTCCGCGTCGGCCAGCGCATCGCGGGACGCGGCATCTCGTTCGTGGTCGAGCGCATCGACCTGCGCGATGGCCTGCTGGTGTATTCCGGGGAAAAGCGCGAACTCGTCGAAGGCCAGCTCGACGACGAGCAGTCGTTGTCGCAAGCCGATGCACGCCTGATGTCCGCGCGCGTGGACAAGCCGCACCTTTACGAACTGCGCAAGCAGGCGCTGCTGGCGCGCGCGGCGGCGCGCCGTTCGGCCGCGTGGGGCATTCTTTCCGCGCGCATCGACTTGCTGCCCCACCAGCTCGGCGTGGTCGCCGCCTGCATGGAACGGGAGCACCCCCGTGCACTGCTGGCGGATGAAGCGGGTCTCGGCAAGACCATCGAGGCCGGCATGCTGATCGCACGCATGCTGGCTACCGGCCGTGCCACGCGCGTGTTGATCGTCCTGCCCGACGCGTTGCTGGTGCAGTGGTTCGTTGAAATGCGCCGGCGCTTCCAGCTTGCCTTCGCGATCATCGATGAAGAACGCTGCACCGCGACCGAAGCGGCCGACCCGGGCCACAACCCGTTCCTCGACGACCAGCTCGCGATCGCCTCGCTCGCGTGGCTGAGCCGCGAAAGCCCGCGGCACCGGCAGGCATTGGCCGCAGGTTGGGACATGCTTGTCGTGGACGAGGCACATCACCTGGAATGGACGCCGGAAGCGCCCAGCGTCGAATACGCCGCGATCGAGGCGCTGGCCGCGGCGACGCCCAGCGTGGTGCTTCTGACCGCCACGCCAGAACAGCTCGGCCGCCGCGCGCATTTCGCCCGCCTGCGCCTGCTGGATCCGGCGCGCTTCAACGACCTCGATCGTTATCTCGCGGAAGCCGAAGGCTATGCCGGACTTTCTCCGATCGCCGAGCGCATCGCCAACGCGGTACCGCTCGATGCGCGCGAAAGCGAAGAATTGTGCGAACGCTTTCCCCACGACCCCGCGCTGCGCGCATTGGTCGCCGCCTACCCCGCCCGCGCCGAAGCGTTGCTCGCCGCGCTGATCGACCGCCATGGCACGGGGCGCGTGATGTATCGCAACCGACGCGCCGCGGTGGGCGGCTTCCCCGAACGCGTGCTTGCAGCGGAAGACATCGGTTCCGAAACAAGCGAATCCGGACGCGCGCGCCTGCTCGCCGAGTTCGAGGACGACATGCACGGTGCAGCGCCGCGTGCCTTCGATTACGGTGCCGATCCACGCGTCGCGTGGCTGGTGCGGCTGCTGGATGCGCACCGCGACGACAAGTTCCTGCTGATCGCCACCAGCCGCGCCAAGGTCGAAGCCATCGACGCCGCGCTGCGCACGCGCACCGGGACAACCATCGCCGGTTTCCATTCCGGCATGACGCTGCTGCAGCGCGATCGCGCGGCCGCATGGTTTGCCCAACCAGACGGCGCGCGCCTTCTGCTGTGCTCGGAAATCGGTTCGGAAGGCCGCAACTTCCAGTTCGCGCACCGCCTGGTGCTGTGGGATTTGCCGCTCGATCCCGACCTGATCGAGCAACGCATCGGACGGCTCGATCGCATCGGCCAGCGGCACCCGGTCGTCCTGCACGTGCCATCGATCCCGGGCAGCGCACAGGAAGTGTTGTTGCGCTGGCATGCCGACGGCACCCGGGTCCTGCGCGAATGCCCGGCCGACGGCCGCGAACTGCTGCGAAGGTTCGGCGCGGACGCCGTGCGCATCGCACGGGCACATGCCGCGACCGATGAAGCGGACGATCCCGAGCTCGACGCGCTGGTCGCCGCGACGGCGAGCGCACACGCGGAGCTTTCCGGGGCGATCCGCGCCGGGCGCGACCGCCTGCTCGAGCTGGCCGCGCAACACGCGGGGGGTGCGACGCTGCTAGCCGCGATGCGCAGCGCCGATGGCGATGAAGCCACCCACGCATTGATGCAGGATTGCTTCGAACCGTTCGGCGTCCATGCCGAGGATCTGGGCGACGGCAGCACCCTGCTTGATCCGGAATTCCTTTCCACCGACGCCCTGACCGGTTTCGGCGATGGGCCGCGACGCGCCACCTTCGATCGCGCGCTCGCGCTCGCGCGCGAGGAACTCGACCTGCTGCGCATGGATCATCCGCTGGTCGCGGGTGCGTTCGACCTGCTGCTGGCGGGCGAATCCGGCAACGCCGCATTCCTGGTCGATCCCGCCCTGCCCGCGCGCAGCGTGTTGCTGGAAGCCGTGTACGTGGTCGAATGCGTCGCGGACGTGAAGCTCGACATTCCGCGGCACCTGCCACCCACGCCGCTCGCGGTCTGCGTCGATTCGCGCCTGGCCGCGCGCGATTACACGCCGTCCGCGCCTTCGCTGCAGCGCGCGCGCGAACGGGCGCTGGACATCTCGCGTTACCGCCGCTACCTCGCGCAACTGGTGCCACCCATGGTGGAGAAGGCCGACGCGTTGGCGGCCGAGCGCGCCCTCGACATCACCGGCGACGCCATGGCCCAGGCGCGCGCGGCACTCGACGCACGCGTGCAACGCCTGCATGCACTCGCAGCGATCAACGCCTCGGTCACCGCCGAAGAAATCGCCGACGTTGAAGCAGCCCGCGATGCAACGCTGGCTGCACTGGCCACGGCCCGTCCGCGTCTCGACGCCGTGCGGATGGCGGTGAGCCCCGATTTCCTGACGTTGCGTTGATCCGCGGCAACCATCGTTCGGAGCGCCGGCGGTTTGGAATCGAGCGGCAACAATCGGCCGCCCGCACCGGATGTTGCCAAGCAAGCGGGCGGCTCAAGGCTCCTGGTCCGGCAGGCTGACCACCGACTTGAAGCCGCCAAGGATCATGCGCTTGCCATCGAAAGGACAGTCACCGGCGGTTTCCATGCGCGGGTCTTGCATGAATTTCGCCATGCCGGCATCGCGGGTGGCCTTGTCGGGCCATTCCACCCAGGAGAACACCACGGATTCATCCTGCTTCGCCTGCACGGCGCGACGGAAATCGGTGAGCTTGCCGTCGGGCACGTCGTCGCCCCAGCACTCCACCACCCGGGCGGCGCCGTACTCCAGGAAAATGGCATCGAAGGTACGGGCGTGCGCGATGAACCGTTCACGGTTGTCGTTGGGCACGGCGATCACGAATCCGTCGATGTAGGACATGATTGTCTCCTTGGCGCGAGGGGGGGCCGGTACGGTCAGCTTCATGCATGCGACGAATGAGCGCCTGCGGGATCGACACGGAGCTTCTGGAGAAGCTGTCCGTCATGGCCCCGGACGACCCGCGCGGCGAGCCATTCACGAACTTCCGCCCTCTCAATCAGGCAGAAATCACCCGGTATCCCATTCCAGCGTCCCGCTGACGACGGTATGGGTGCGGCCACCGACCCAGATGCCGCCGTGATCGACGCGGACGATGAGTTCCGCGTCGTGGCCGACTTCGCGTCCCTGGCTCACGACGTAACCACGCGCAAACGAACCCTCGGGTTCCGCATGCGCGAGGTAAGCTGCGATCAACCCGTTCGCTGCCCCGGACGCCGGATCTTCCGTGATGCCGACGCCGGCCGGGAAGGCGCGCACGGCCATCGCGGGCTCGGCGGACGCCCGGCGCGCGAAGGCGCACAGGCCCATGCTGTCGGTGGCGCGCGCGAGCGCACCGATCGCGCCATGATCGGGACGCCACGCGCGCAAGCCTGCTTCGTCCGAGATTTCCGCGAGCCACCACTTGCGTCCACCCTCGACCAGCGCGGGCGGCAAACGGCCGAGGCGGACATCGTGCAACGTCGCGGCGAGCAAAGGATGCGCTGCAAGCCCGGTCCCGATGATCTGTTCCGGCGGCGGCCGCAACAACAGGCATCGCGGCGCACCCTGACCCTCGACCCGGACGGGCAGCACGCCTGCCCCGCATTCCTGCCGGATCAGGCCATCGTGGGGCTGCGCCAATCCGCATTCGAGTACCGCGTGGGCGCTGCCGATGCTGGGATGGCTCGCGAACGCGATTTCCTGCCGGGGCGTGAAAATGCGCACGCGGTAATCGGCTTCGCGACCCGTCGGCGCAAGCACGAACGTGGTTTCCACCAGGTTGTTCCAGCGCGCGAAGCGCTGCATCGCCGCACTGCTCCAGTGCGCGGCGTCGAGTACCACCCCGAGGTGGTTGCCGCCCCCTGGGCTGGCGGCGAACACATCCAGATGCAGATAGCGCACGCGTGCCACAGTGGATTCCGTTCGCGAAAGAGCTGCGATGGTAGCGGCGTTCGCTGCCGGTTGCCCGGTTCACGACCGAAGATCATCGCGCCGCCATCGACCCGCGACGCAAGGCCCGCGCGTTGGCCAGTCCCCGTCCGCGCGAACTCACGCGCCGATGTCGCGCAACCGCTTGCCTTCCATCAGCCGGCTTTCGATCTGTTCGAGGGTCACGCCCTTGGTCTCGGGTACCAACGCCCAGGTGAACAGCAGGAACGCGACATTGAACGCCGCATACAGCCAGAACGTATTGGCGTGGCCGAAGCGGTTGAGCAGCGTCAGGAACGTCGCGCCGACGATCGCGGTGAACACCCAGTTGGTCACGGTGGAAACGCCGATGCCGAAATCGCGCCCCTTGAGCGGCTGGATTTCCGAACACAACGTCCACACCAGGGGACCTGCGGAAAAGGCGAAGCCCACGACGAACACCAGCAACATCGCGACGGCCAGCAGGCGTTCCCCCTGCGTGCCCATGCCGAGGTGCATCAGCCAGCCCACGACGCCAAGCCCGATCGCCATCACCACGAAGCCGGCGTACAGGATCGGTTTGCGGCCGATGCGGTCGACCAGGCCGATCGCAATGAACGTGGCGAGCACGTTGGTCAGGCCGACGATCGCGGTGAACCACATCTGCATGCTGGTGGCGTAACCCATGTCGGCGAAGATGCGCGGCGCGTAATACATCACCACGTTGATGCCGGTGAGTTGCTGCACCACCTGCAGCGCGATGCCGAGTCCGACCGAACGGCGGAAGTTGCGGTTTTCGAGGAACAGCCGCCAGCCCTGCTGCGGCGTGCGCAGCTGCTCGCGGATGTCCGCGACTTCCTTCAGAACCAGCGCGGGATCACCGCGCAGTTTCTGCAGCACCGCGCCGGCGTCGGCTTCGCGCTGCCGCAGCACCAGCCAGCGCGGACTTTCCGGAAGACCGAGCACGCCCAGCAGGAACAGCACGCCGGGCAACGCGATGATGCCCAGCATCCAGCGCCAGCCTTCGATGTAGCTGAAACCGGTATCGGACAGGAACGCCACGAAGATGCCGATCGTGATCATCAACTGATACGTCGAAATCATCGCGCCACGCCGGTCCGGCGGCGCGATCTCGGCGAGGTACAAGGGTGCGGTGAAGGCCGCGATGCCGATCGCCAATCCGAGCACCAGGCGGGCGCCGATCAATGCATCGGGTGACCATGCGGCGGCACTGATCAGCGAGCCGATCACGAACAGGCTGGCGCTGAAGACCAGCGAGCGCTTGCGCCCGAAGTGCACCGACAGCCAAGCAGCCAGCGCGGCACCGATCGCGGCTCCCACCATCATGCTGCTGACGATGCGCTCGAGCACCGCGTCGTTGACGCCGAATTCGTGCTGGATGAATTGCTGGGCGCCCGAGATCACGCCGACGTCGAGGCCGAACATCAAACCCGCCAGTGCAGCGAGCGTGGCGACGAAAGCGGCGTGTCGGCGCGCCTGTCCGGCGGTCATCGCGATTGCATTCATCACGGTTCTCCCCTCGAAGGTCGCGTTCTGGAAAATGCCCGTTGGATATTCGTGCGGAATTCGATTGCGTTCAATGCGCCGCACCGACGGCACGCGCTGCCGGTTGCGCCTCGCAGCCGCCGTCGGCCTGGATGAGGCGTCGCATCTTCAGGTACACGCCGTTGGTCCAGCCGAAACCGATCACATTGGCCTTGTAGCCCGCCGTGATCTTCACGTCCGCGTTGCCGAGCACCATGTTGTATTTCTCGCGGATGGTGCCGTCCTTGGCGAGGCTGCGATCGACTGTGCCGGTGAATGCGCACGAGATGCGCCTTGCGTCGGCGTGGAAGCCGTAATCCTGCAAGCCCTTCACCGCGATCCAGTTCGTCGGCGCCCAGCCGAACGGCGCATCCCATTGTGCGCCGGTGTCGCGGGTGCTCATCTGCAGGCCACCCTTGCGCTCGAACAGCTTGAGTTGCCTGGTCAGCGCCTCGGCTTGCTGTTTCGATGCGGCGCCGGCCCACAACGGATAGAACATCGTCAGGTAGGGGTCGGTCGAAGCCTTGCCCGCGACGAAGTCGTAATCCATGTAGCGGCCCTGGTCGGGATGCCACAGGTACTTGTCCATGGCCGCGCGGCGCGCATCGGCCGCGCCTGCCCAGCGTTCGGCGTCGGCGGTCTTGCCGAGCTGCTTCGCGAAGCCCTCGAGATCGCGTTCGTAGCGATACAGCAGGCTGTTCAGGCCGACGCCCGCGTAGTGGTGGGTGGAGCCGCCCCACGGCCCGAAGTGGAAATCGGTATCGAAACCGGATTCGCGCATCGCGCGGTCGCCAAGGTAGTAGTCGGCGGTCAGGCGATAGCCATCCAGCCAGTCGCCCGCGCAGACTTTCGACTTCGTGACATCGCAACTGGTGGTCGCCAACGCCGTGGCTTGCGCCTTGTCGGGATGTTGCGGCGCCTTGATGAGGTAGCCCGGATCCTGCGAAGGGTGCGCCAGCAGCCAGCGGATCACGCCGACGTAGTAGTCGCTGTTCTGCGCCTCGATCACAGGGCCGTGGCCATAATCGAAGTAGCGCGAAAGCCCGGTATCGCCGGCGAGGTGCTGTTTGCTGGTCCAGATGTCGTAATTGCGCACGGCCAACGGGTAGGCATGCTCCAGCCACGCGCGTTTCGCCGCGGCGTCCTTGAAGCTGGCCGGATCATCCAGTACCGCGGTCATCATCGCGGAGAGCAGCGGCGGCTGCGAACGCGTGAGGTAATAGGTGCGGTTGGCATTCAGCACGCCGCCGTAGTGCTCTACCTCGTACAAGGCGTTGTTGGTCATGTCCAGCGCGAGTTTCTGATGACCGTCGGCCATCAGCCCCAGGACGATGAAATAACTGTCCCAACCGTACATCTCGTTGAACATCCCGCCCGGCACGACGTAGGGCCAAGGCACATACAGCAATCCTTGCGCGGGCAGCGTGGTCGGATCGAGCTCGCCGAGTTGCCTGATCTGCACGGGCAGGTTTTCGATGCGCACGCCGCAACGCCTGGCACTTTGCGTCAACGATGCGGGTGCCGTCACGTGCGCGGGCAGATACACGACCGAGTGCGACGGCACCTTGGGATCGACCAGCGCGCGGCACTCGTTGACCGAGCGCGTGAGGGTGCTCCACGCATGGGCGATGTAGCTCCCCGTTTCGGCGGGACCGGGCGCAGCCGCACTAACGGCGGTTGCGAAAAACCCGGTGAAGGCGAAGGCGATGAAGGGCGAACGGATTTTCATTGCGGATTCCTCCTCGTTCGTGCCGGCGTCAGCCAGGGGCGGACGGCATCACTCGAAAGTTGGACGATGCACGCCGGCATGGTATCCATTCCGGAAGGCATCGGTGTTCGCGCGCATGGCGTCCATCGTTGCATTGCATGCGGTGGCTCATCGGCGCTTGCGCTGGCGCGATCTGGGCCGCGGCGGCGCGGTCGAGCCGCGGACAACCAATTCGGGATTGAAGCCTTCGTTGGCCACGTCCTCGCCCCTGATCCGCGCGATCAACATGCGGGTGGCGCGCTCGACGATCACGTCGGCGCGCTGCCGCGCGGTGGTGAGCGGCGGCCACGAGTGGCGCGAAAACGGGCTGTCCTCGAATCCGGCGATCGAGACGTCGTAAGGGACGTGCAAGCCCGTCGATTGCGCGGCGGCCAATGCGCCGGCGGCAATCTCGTCGTTGCACCCGAAGATGGCGGTCGGCGGTTCGGCAAGGTCGAACAGGCGGCGCGCGCCGCGAAACCCGTCGTCGAACACGTAGTCGCCTTCGACCATCAGCTCGTCGCGCAACGGAACGCCGTAGTCACGCAGGGCATCCTTGTAGCCCTTGAGCCGTTGGGCGCTCGCGTGGTGATGCTTGCCGCCGCGCAGGAAACCGATCCGCACGTGTCCGAGCTGGAGCAGGTGGGTGGTGATGGCGTAGGCGGCATCGCGATCATCGACGTACACGCATGGAAACGCGTCACGCGGATCGCGCGCGGCGGAAATGATCCGGACAAAAGGGATATGGAAACCGGCCAGCCTTTGCAGGGAGGCCGTGCGCTCCGACACCGGCGTGGTCAACACCAGCCCCGAAAGGCGCGAGCGATGCACGAAGTCGCGCAGGTCTTCGGCAAGCCCGGTCGCCTTGGAATTGCACGGGCGCATCTGCAGGCCGAAGTTCAGGTCGTCACACGCAGTGAGCGCCCCCTGCTGCATCGCGATGATGTAGTAGGCATTGGGGTTGTCGTACACCAATCCGATCGTGTAGGCGTGTGCGCCGCTCAGGCCGCGCGCGAGCAGGTTGGGGCGGTAGTCGAGTTCCTCGATGGCACGCAACACGCGCTGGCGGGTTTCCTCGCGCACCGACCGTTCGCCGTTGGCCACGCGCGATACCGTCTTGGCGGAAACGCCGGCACGCCTGGCGACGTCGTCGAGTGTTACCGATCCCACCGGCCCTCCTCCTGGTCTGTGACAGCGCTGTCATTCAAGCGGCGCGCCACAGTGTCGCACATGTTGCGGATTTGGCAACAGCCTGCATTTCCCGCTTCGGCAGTGGTGCGGCGCAACATGCAACGGACGCTGCAGGCCGCTTCCGTACTCATCATTTGAAGCCCGGAAGCAGCCTGGCGAGGTCTTCCGGCTCCAATCCCCGAGTGATGCACCGCAAATTGACAGCGCTGTCTTGGCGGGCGCAGACTGCGCCCAGCATGTCTGCGGGGAGTAATTGGCATGGGTGGCGGTGTCACTGTCAGGCGTTGCAGCCAATTGGCGTGCCGGGGCGCCATCAACCATGCAAGTACCAGGACGCGCCGCTCCGTCCACCCGCGTGGACGACGGCGCGGTTTTGCGCCATTCCTCGCGTGAAGGGATTACGCCGTGGATCTTGCGGCGGCCATTGGATGGCATTCCGGCCTGGCTGCCGCATTTGCGGTTTGCCCGGGTCGACGCAGTACACATCGACGCAGCACGCAGTTTGTTTCGACCACAAGAAAAGGCGCGTTCCCGACGGCCTGTGAGATGTCACCAACCTTTCCCATCGCTGGAGGAGAGTCATGAAGCAGAACCGCAAGCTGATGAGACTCGCGTTGACGAGCGCCATCGTCGCAGCGTTGTCACCCGCCGCCTGGGCGAGCGGCCAGGCCGCCGGCACGCCGGCGCAGCAAGGCACGTCCTCCAACAAGCAACAATCCAGGACCACGACGCTGGAAACCGTGGTGGTCACGGCCAGCGCGATCGGCGTGAAGAAGCTCGACGCGAGCTACAACATCGTCACGGCCAATCGGGAAGAAATCCGCCAAGCGAATCCGGTCAGCGTCGCCGACCTCTTGAAAATCTCACCCGGCATCTGGCCCGAATCCACGGGCGGCCAGACCGGCGCCAACATCGAAATCGCGGGATTTCCCGGCGGCGGCGATGCGCCGTTCTTCACCAACATGATCAACGGCTCGCCCATCTACGGCATGTCCTCGCTGTCGTTCATGGATTCGAGCTCGCTGTTCCGGCTCGATGACACCATCGAACGCGTGGAAATCGTGCAGGGCGGCCCGGGCGCGGTGTTCGGCCCCGGGCAGATGGGCGCGACCGCGAACTTCATCCTGCGCCAGGGCACCGCGACGCCGTCCGGCGACATCGGGCTTACGTATGGCGACGAGGGCCTGTGGCGCGTCGACGGCTTTTACGGATTCAAGCTCGCCGACGGCTGGTATGCCAGCATCGGCGGCTTCTATCGCACCTCCGATGGCGTGCGCGCCCCGCAATTCAAGTCGGACAAGGGTGGCCAGCTGACCGCCACGCTGAGCCACGATTGGGACAACGGTTCGTTCATGCTGTTCGCGCGCAAGCTCAACGACAAGAACCAGTTCATGGTGCCGATCCCGATGATCCAGGGTTCGGGCAGCAACTTTTCCGGCTACCCGGGGTTCGACCCATCGACGGGTACGTACGGAAGCCACGCGATCCAGCATGTGCAGGTGCCGAACCCGCTGGGTTATCTCGAGAACGCCAACCTCGCCAATGGCCGTGGCGGCAACCTCAACTACTTCGGCGGCAGTTTCGACACCACGCTCGGTTCGTGGACCCTCTCGGACCACTTCCTGTACTTCGGCGGCGACCTGCCGACCAACGCGTTGTTCTCCGGACCCAATCCGAGGCCGCTTGGGTATTTCCTGTATGGCTGCCAGGTCCCGCAACCGTCGGGCTACTGCAATCCCGACGGCACGGCAGTGGACACCAACAACCTCGGGACCAACGGCGAGGGCCTGTCGCCGGGCACCAACGTCACCGCCACCCTCCCCAACGGCCAGACCGTGCCGCTGGACCAGAGCGTGATCGGCCAGGGCTGGTGGTACATCCAGAAGCGCCTCAAGAGCCTCAACAACGATTTGCGGATCAGCAAGGAGCTCTTCACCGGCAACACGCTCACTGCAGGCCTCTACCTGGCCCGCTACACCGACCACGACAACTGGTCGCTGGGCAACAACATGTTGATGCTCAACCAGCCCAACACCCAGCCGATCGGCCTGACCTACACGCAGGGCGGCCAGACGTATGTCATCGCCAACCCCCAGGGCTTCTACAACTTCAACGGCAACTACAACATCGTCGAGGCCGGTACCGCCACCAACAAGGCGTTCTACCTCTCGGATTCGTGGACGATCGGGCCGTGGCTGTTGCAGGCCGGTGGCCGCGTCGAGAACATGGATGTCCGCCAGCGGACCTGCAATCGATCGTCCGTCGACCTCGACGGCAACCCGAACACGCTTTACGACAATGCCACCCCGGTCTGCAACGGCACATGGGACATGGAGCATTACGACAAGACCCATTCATCGTTCACCGCAGGCGCCAACTACCAGTTCAACGATCACATGAGCGCATACGTGCGCGCCAACACCGGCGGACACTTCGACGATTTCGACAACGGTATCCGCGGCGCCGGCGGCAATTTCGCACCGATGCAGAAGATCAAGAACCTGGAGGCCGGCTTCAAGTACGGATCCCCGACCCTGTTCGTGGACGTCAGCATCTACCACCGGCTGTTCACCGGCTTGCAGTACCAGGAAACGGATTCCAACGGCAACCCGCTCTCCGCAATTTCCAACTACGGCGCCAACACCCATGGTCTCGATTTCAATGGCACTTGGTCACCGATCGAGAACCTGCACCTGAAGCTCGTCGCCGATTACATGGATGGGCACTATTCCCACAACGACTCGTGCCAACCGTTTGTCGACATCAACGGCAATCCCCAGTGCGTTCGTATCGACGGCGCGCCGCTGCAGCGCCAGCCCAAGATCCGCTACCTGTTCATGCCAAGCTACACGCTGCCAACGAGTTGGGGCAACATCACCGGCTACCTGACGTACGAGTATGCCGGCCAGCGTTACGAGGACCAGACCGGCCTGCAGCCGCTGGGCACGTTCCACACGCTCGGCGCTGGCATCACGGCCGACTATGGCCCGAACTGGCAGTTCCGTTTGCAGGGCACCAACCTGACCAATGCGATCGGCTTGACCGAGGGCAACGCACGCTTTACCGGCAAGAACACCGGTATCGGCGGCGTGATCCTGGCGCGCCCGCTCACGGGACGCGAGGTGTCCTTCCAGGCGAAGTACCGCTTCTGACGCACCGCCAAAGGCCCGGATCGGCGCCAGCGCGATCCGGGCCGCGGCTTCCGGCTGCGGCGGACCCGCCGGGGCGTGACGGGCAATCGCGCGCGCAGGGCATGGCCGCCACGCATGCGTGCCGTGGCGCGCCGAAACCAGTCATCCGGAGCGAGCGATGAGATTCCGCGCCTTCCTGCTTCCCTGTCTGCTGATGCTTGCGCCTGCGGCACCCGCGTTCGCGCAGAACGCCACCGATCCGAGCTTCCTTTTGACGGCGACCTCGAAGAATTTCGGTGCCTACTTCCCGTCCTATCTCGCCAACGGCTATTTCTCGACGATGACATCGGTGCGCGGCACCGAGCCCGATCGGGCTTACATGGTCGCCTTCATGGATTACACGAAGGACGACATTTCGCGCCCGGCCGCCATCCCTGGCTGGAGCGAGATCGACTACAACCCCGGTCCCGGCTGGCTCAACATGACGCGGCTGGATCCTGCGATCTTCTCCGGTTATTCGCAGACGCTCGACATGCACGACGGCACGCTGACCACGCGCTATCGCTTCAACTACGCCAACAAGGCGACCGACGTGGTGGTGGAAACCTTCGTCAGCCAGGCCGACCACCATCTCGCGGCCACGCGCTTTTCGATCACTCCGCGGTTCGACGGCAAGGTGCAATTGAGGTTCCCGTTCCGGTTGTGGTCGGGCCACCAGCCGCGCTTTCCGATCAACAGCATGACCGGCGACCAGATGATCGACGCGGTGATCGCCAGCGGCCAGAACTTGAACGACAAGCCGGTGCCGACGCCGGATCGGGCACCTGTCTGGTATCCGGGCACCACGCTCGTCACCGGTGACGGTGGCGATGCGAAACAGGCGACCTTGTGGCTGGACGGCCAGGCCGTGAACGGGTTGAAGATGGCGGAAGCCGCGGCCATCGAATTGCCGCGCGGGCTGAAGATCGAGAGCGTGAAGGTGTTGAAGACCTCCGACGTGTTGTCGCTCGAGGTGACCGCGATGGTGCGCAAGGGCACGAACTACACCTTCACCAAGTACATCGCGGCCTCGCGGCAGGACTGGGGTGGCGATGCGCAGGCCGATCTCGCACTTGCAACGAACGCGCGCAGCACCGGTTTCGACAAGCTGCTCGCGCGGCATGTCTCGGCCTGGCATGACCTGTGGAAAGCGGACATCGTGGTCGATCGCGATGAAACGGTGCAGCGCACGCTGCACTCGGACCTGTACTACCTGCTGTCCAACACCACGGTCGGCCACGCCTGGTCGGTCGGCGCCTGCGCGCTGACGCCGAATTACGCCGGCCACGTGTTCTGGGATGCCGATTCGTGGGTGTTCCCGGCCCTGCTGTTGTTGCACCCGGAGCGGGCGAAGTCGATCGTGATGTTCCGGCACCGTACCATGCAGGGCGCACGCGAACGCGCGGCGCAATACGGCGTGAAGGGCCTGATGTATCCGTGGGAATCGGATCCGCAGAAAGGCGTCGACGTCACACCGCACTTCGCTTACGGCGTGTATCGCGAGGTCCATGTCAACGCCGACATCGCGATCGCGCAATGGCAGTACTGGCTTGCGACCGGCGATCGCACGTGGCTGAAGCAATACGGTTGGCCGGTGATCGAAGGCATCGCCGAATTCTGGAAGAGCCGCGTGACCTTCGACAAGGCCAGGGACCGTTACGAAATCGCGCACGTCACCTCGACCGACGAGGCCTACGACGACGTACTCAACGACACCTTCACCAACGCCGCGGCGGCCAAGGCGCTGCGGATCGCGACGCAAGCCGCCGCGCTGGTCGGCGCGAAGCCCGATCCCGCGTGGGCCGAAATCGCGGACAAGATGTACATCCCATTCGATGAGAAGGCGCAGCGCCACTACGACTTCGACCCGTCGGTACCGCACGACAAGGTCACGTGGTGGGGATCGTCGCTGATCTTCCTGATGTATCCCAACCTCGACATGCCGATGTCGCCCGAAGTCCGGCACAACGATTTCAACTTCCAGTTGCAGGCACTCAAGACCCACGGCGACAACCCCAACGAGATGATGATGGTGATGATGACCATCGGCGCCGCCGAAACCGGCGACGCCAAGGCCGTGGGCTACTGGATCCACCGCAACCTGGAAGGTTTCCTGCAGCCGCCGTTCAACGTCCGCACCGAAACCGCCACCAACAACGCGGGTTACCTGCTCGCGACCTCGGCGGGCTTCGTGCAGAACTTCATGTATGGCCTGAGCGGGCTGCGCATCGACGACAAGGGCCTGGATGCCGAATACGCGCCAATCCTCCCGCCGGACTGGAAATCGGTGACGCTGAAGGACATCACCTTCCGCGGCAAGCACTATGACGTCACGATCAACCGCGGCGCGGACGGCAAGGCGAAATTGATGCGCAAACCTGCAGGAGATCGGTAGGACCAAACCGCGTTTTTCTTCATTCCCGCGAAAGCGGGAATCCAGTGCCATTCCTGATGAAAAAGGCACTGGATTCCGGGCCGCTGCTTCGCGGCGCCCGGAATGACGCAGGAGATACTCTTTCGAGCAAGTCGCAAGATCTCACATGCATAGTCTCCAGACGAAACTCGGTTCCCTGTTGTTGACGCTCGTGTGCATCGCGCCAATCGCCGGTGCCGCGACAAATTCGAGTTTTCTGCTCACTGCTACCGAGAAGAACTTCGACAGCTATTTTCCCGGCCAGTTGGCAAACGGCTACATCTCCACGTTCACTTCGCCGCGTGGCACCGAAAGCAACCTGTCGTATCTCATCGCGCTGATGGATTACGGCAAGGACGACATCGCGCGGCCCGCCGCGATCCCGGGCTGGAGCGGGATCGATTACCGCGCGGATTCGGCGGGCGCATGGTTGAACCTGGCGCCGCTGGAGCCGTCGACATTCCGGGATTACGAGCAGGTTCTGGACCTGCACGACGCCACGCTGACGACGCATTACCGCTACGTTGACCACGACAAGGCAACGCACGTCGAAGTCGTCAGCTTCGTCAGCGAAGCCTCGCCGCACCTCGCCGCGGTCCGCTTCTCGATCACCCCGGAATTCTCTGGCACGGTCGAACTGTCGTTTCCACTGGTGCTGTGGGCGCCTTCGCAGCCGCGCCTGCCGCTGGCGAAGCTGCCGGGCGACACCGGGCTCGCAGGCGATCGGTTCCGGCAGGCGCTGCACGCACACGGCCTGGTTCTGGAGCCGAAACCGCCGGCCACGCCCGATCGCGCGGCCATCTGGTATCACGGCGATACCCGCGTGCTGGACGCCGAAGGCGACACATCGAATCTGACGTTGCAACTGGATGGACAGGCGACGAACGGCAAACGGATGGGCGAAGCCGTGGCCGTGCAATTGCCG
>DATEKI010000152.1:0-9392 GCA_035277545.1 Rhodanobacteraceae bacterium
TGCACGCAGGTTTCGGCCGTGATCTTTTTCCCGGTAATCGGGCCTGGCTCGAACATCGCCAGTTCATCCGCGGTGGAAACGTGCAGCACGTGCAGGCGCGTGCCGTGGCGGCGTGCGGTTTCCACGGCCCATTTCGTGGATTCGAAGCAGGCTGCGCGCGAGCGGATTTCCGGATGCAGCCGCATCGGGATGTCGTCGCCGTATTCGGTTTTCGCGCCGTCGAGATTGGCGTGGATGATGTGGCTGTCTTCGCAGTGCACGACCACGGTCACCGGCGAATCACGGAACACGCCTTCGAGTGCCGCCGGGTCGCTGACGCACAGATTGCCCGTCGATTCGCACAGGAACACCTTCACGCCCGGCACCTTGCGCGGATCGAGCGCACGGATCGCGTCGAGATTGTCGTTGCTGGCGCCGAAATAGAACGCGTAGTTGGCGAGCGACGTGCGCGCCGCGATCGCGTACTTGTCTTCCAGCAGGGCGTGCGTCAGCGTCGAAGGCCTGGTATTGGGCATGTCG
Source organism: Rhodanobacteraceae bacterium (assembly GCA_035277545.1). Taxonomy (GTDB): domain Bacteria; phylum Pseudomonadota; class Gammaproteobacteria; order Xanthomonadales; family Rhodanobacteraceae; genus 66-474. The sequence continues at coordinate 520 of DATEKI010000152.1, forward strand.
ATGAAGCTGGTGACGCCGCCCGCGACCGCGGCGCGCGATTCCGAGGCGATGTCGGCCTTCGCCGTGTAGCCCGGTTCGCGGAAATGCACGTGGTCGTCGATCATGCCGGGCAGCAGCCAGAGGCCGGACGCGTCGAACACCTGCTCGCCTCCGTGCGCGGACAAGTCCGGGCCGATCTGCTCGATCCGCTGCCCGCGGATGCGCAGGTCAGCCTGGAAGCGGCGGCTTTCGTTGACCAGTTCGGCGTTCTTGATCAGCCAGTCGGCCATTCAGTGTTCTCCATGGGAGCGGCAGCGCCGCAACGTGAAATGATCCGGCACGGGATCCATGCCGCCTTCACACAGCGGTTGGCAGCGCAGGATACGCCATGCCGCAAGCAGGCTGCCGCGCCACGGACCGAATCGCGCAATGGCAACGCGCGCGTAGGTCGAGCAGCTGGGATAAAAACGGCAACGCGCCCCCAGCAGCGGACTGAGCAGGCGTTTGTAGGCCGCTATCATGAACAGCAGGAAGCGCGTCACGGGAGGGTGCGGTTGCGGAACGGGAAGGGTACGGAGCCCGGTTCATGAAACCGGTTGCCGGGCCGGATTGACTACGCTATAACACGCGGTCGCATCTCCACAATATCGAGTGCAGGGAACATGGCAAAAGCGAAGCAACGCGCCGCGAAGCGCAGCCCGAAGGCGGCCCGGCCCGTGGCCAAGAAGGCCAAGGCCAGGCCCGTGAAGAAGCCCGTCGCCAAGGCGGCGCGGAAGGCGCCGGCCAAGGTCGCCCACAAGGTCGCGAAGGCCGCCCCGAAGAAGGCTGCCAAGGCTGCACCGAAAAAGGCCAGGCCGGTCAAGCCCGCAAAGCCCGCGGCGGCCCGGAAGGCCGCGAAGACAGGCCACCCGGCGAAGCCGGCCGCTCCGAAGAAAACAGCCCACGCCCATGAGCATGCCGGCAAGCACGAGACGCGTGCCCATTCGGCGCCTGCTTCGCACGCGCACCATGCGCCGGCGCCCGTGCGCAAACCCGTGCATGTCAGGCCGGCAGGTGGCGTGGCAGCGCGGCTGAAGGTGACCGGTGGCGGGGATGAACAGACCATCACGCGCGAGGATGGCCGCTACGCGTTGCCGTCCACCGTCAACATCGACCTGCCCAAGGGCTATCGGCCGAACGAAAAAGAGGAATACATGAGTCCGAAGCAACTGGCGTATTTCCGCCAGAAGCTCAAGGACTGGCGTGACCAGCTGGTCGAGGAATCGCGGCAGACGATGGAGAACCTCCGCGAGGAAGTGCGCGACGTGGGTGATGACGCCGAGCGCGCGACCCGCGAAACCGAGAACTCGCTGGAACTGCGCACCCGCGATCGCTATCGCAAGCTGATTTCCAAGATCGAGAAGGCGTTGCGCAAGATCGAGGAAGGCCGCTACGGGTTCTGCGAGGAAACCGACGAGGAAATCGGGCTGGAACGTCTCGAGGCGCGCCCGATCGCCACGCTGTCGCTGGACGCGCAGGAACGCCGCGAGCATCTGCAGAAGCAGATGGGCGATTAGATCGGTTTCGCTCGCCTTCGGCGAGCGAGCCCCTTTCTGTTACGGCAGAAAGGGACGAAAGACCATTGCGCCGGGCATGACGGTTTCAGCGACGTCGTGTCGCTGAAACTTCCCTCGATGCTCGCCGATCGCGCGCCGGCGCGAACTCGGCCGTCCATGGCCTCGGACATGCGCGCCTTGCTCGCGCGATCGACTGCGCGTCTCGGCGTCATGCAACGGCGCGGAAAGGGCGCTGCTTCCCTGCCGGCCATCCATGGCCTGCGCCAACGTATATCGAAACACCACAGGCCATGGAGTGCGCGCAGGATGCGCGCCGAATGGGGCCCCTCGAACACGGCGAGCGGGCGACGGAAGTGCCCGAAGGGTGGCCCGCAGGATGCGGGCCAGTTCGCCGTGGGGTGAGCCGGGGCAGTCGTGACGTGCCGGTGGCACGTCACGCCGGCGAACGCCCGCACATGGATGTGCAGGCTGGCGCCATGCATCAGGGATGATTTCTTGCCTAAGCAAAGTCGGCGAACCCCGGTGACTGCGAGCGAATCCGTAGCACAGGGAAGTGCGGAGGACGTGTTCGTGGGGTGGCCTTCTCTTTGGTGCCTTTCTCTTGGTCAAGCAAGAGAAAGGCACCCGCGCCCTCGGGAGGAGCGCGGAAAAAGACATGGAGGTCATCACACAAGGTAGGCCGCCCTCCAACAGGTGTCGCTGTTCATCTGGTGCTTGATCCAGGCGCCTTCCGCCACCATTCTCAAGGCGTCGCCTGCGCTGCAGGCCCGCGCAATGCAACCGAATCCACGAGACATGGCAACCGAATCCAAAGAATCCCTGACCGCGACCCTCGAACTGCCCGTGCTGCCGCTGCGCGACGTGGTGGTGTATCCGCACATGGTGATCCCACTGTTCGTCGGCCGCGACAAGTCGATGAAGGCGCTGGAAGCCGCGATGGAAGGCGACAGCCGCATCCTGCTGGTGGCGCAGAAGCAGCCTGAAACGGATGATCCGGGCGAAGCCGACCTGCACGCGATCGGCACCATCGGCAGCGTGCTGCAACTGGTGAAGCTGCCGGACGGCACGGTCAAGGTGCTGGTGGAAGGCCAATCGCGCGGCCAATTGCACGGTTGCCTTGAAACCGACGGCATGTTGCGCGCGAACGTGGTGTCGCTGCAGCCGGTGTTCGATCGTCCGGCCGTCGAACTGGAAACCGCCGCGCGCATGCTGGTGAACCTGTTCGAGCAACTGGTGCGCCAGAGCCGCAAGCTGCCGCCGGAAGTGCTGACCGGCTTGTCCGGCATCGATGATCTTTCGCGTCTTGCCGATTCCATCGCCGCGCACCTGTCGGTGCGGCTGGCGGACAAGCAGAAGGTGCTGGACACCCTCGCGGTCGGGGCGCGCACCGAGATGCTGGTCGGCCTGGTGGAAAGCGAACTCGACCTGCAGCAGGTCGAGAAGCGCATCCGCGGGCGCATCAAGAACCAGATGGAGAAGAGCCAGCGCGAGTACTACCTCAACGAGCAGATGAAGGCGATCCAGAAGGAACTGGGTGACATCGAGGAGGGTGGCAACGAGATCGACGCGCTGGCGAAGAAGATCGACGACGCCGGCATGCCGAAGGAAGTGCTCGCGAAGGCCAAGGCCGAGTTCAACAAGCTGAAGCACATGCCGCCGATGTCGGCGGAAGGCACCGTCGTGCGCAACTACCTCGACTGGCTCACCGGCGTGCCGTGGAAGAAGCGCAGCAAGGTGCGCAAGGATTTGCGCATGGCCGAGCAGGTGCTGGACGAAGACCATTACGGTCTCGAGAAGGTCAAGGAACGCATCCTCGAGTACCTCGCCGTGCAGCAGCGCGTGAACAAGATCAAGGGGCCGATCCTGTGTCTCGTGGGACCGCCCGGCGTCGGCAAGACCTCGCTCGGTCATTCGATCGCGCGCGCGACCAACCGCAAGTTCGTGCGCCAGAGCCTGGGCGGCGTGCGCGACGAGGCCGAGATCCGCGGCCACCGCCGCACCTACATCGGTTCGTTGCCTGGCCGCATCATCCAGAACATGTCCAAGGTCGGCACGAAGAATCCGATGTTCATGCTGGACGAGATCGACAAGATGGCGATGGATTTCCGCGGGGATCCGTCGGCGGCGTTGCTGGAAGTGCTGGACCCCGAGCAGAACCACGCGTTCAACGATCATTACCTCGAAGTCGATTTCGACCTGTCCGAGGTGATGTGGATCGCCACCGCGAACTCGATGAACATTCCCGGTCCGCTGCTGGATCGCATGGAAGTCATCCGCATCCCCGGCTACACCGAGGACGAGAAGGTCGCGATCGCGACGAAATACCTGCTGCCGAAACAGATCAAGGCGGCAGGGCTGAAGGAACACGAACTTTCGGTATCGGAAGGCTCGCTCCGCGACATCATCCGTTATTACACGCGCGAATCGGGCGTGCGCAACCTGGAGCGCGAGCTTGCCAAGATTTGCCGCAAGGTGGTCAAGGAACTGACGTTGGCCGAAGCCGGCAAGCCGGCGAAGAAGACAGCAGGCACGGCGCCTGCCAAGGGCAAACCGGTCGCGCGGAAGCGTGCCCCGGCCGCGCTGAAGGTCGATTCGAAGAACCTCGACAAGTATCTCGGCGTACGCCGCTTCGATTTCGGCCGCAAGGAACAGCAGAACGAAGTCGGACTCGTCACGGGGCTCGCCTGGACATCGGTTGGCGGAGACCTGCTCAGCATCGAGGCCAGCGTGGTGCCCGGCAAGGGCAAGCTGACCTTGACCGGCCAGCTCGGCGACGTGATGAAGGAATCCATCCAGGCTGCGCAGTCGGTGGTGCGCGCGCGCAGCCAGCGGCTCGGCATCGAGCCGGATTTCCACGACAAGTACGACATCCACGTGCACGTGCCGGAAGGCGCGACGCCCAAGGACGGTCCCAGCGCGGGCATCGCGATGTGCACCGCGCTGGTGTCGGCGCTGACGAAGAACCCGGTGCGCTCGGAACTCGCGATGACCGGCGAGATCACGCTGCGCGGCCGCGTGCTGCCGATCGGCGGGCTCAAGGAAAAATTGCTCGCGGCGCATCGCGGCGGCATCACCACGGTGATCATTCCCGAGGAAAACAAGAAGGATCTCGCCGAGATTCCGAAGAACATCACCGATGCCCTGGAAATCCATCCCGTGCGCTGGATCGACCAGGTTCTTGATCTCGCGCTTGAACGGCCGCTGACGCCGTTGCCGGAGCCGGCGCGTGTCGAACCGGCCAACGTCGCGGTCGAAACCCCGCGGGAACAACCGGAGGACGGTGGCGCCTCGCGCACGCATTGATGATGCTTTCAATGCGATACACGCGATATCTCGCGTGTCGTCGTTCGGCACTTGCGTTCTTCACGGTTCCGTGGTTCGGATTTTCGTGGTTGCACGGCGCGTGCAATCGCGTTGAAATCCAAGCCCCGCCTTTATTGCGGCCCTCGTGGGCCGCTGGTATAAAGACCGGGCCGTGCGACGCAGACGCTCCATGTCGCGCATCGATACGGGAACTGCAACACGACCGGTCGGGTGTGATTCCGCAGAATCGGAACAACGCCCTTCCACCGAACATTCCACGGGCTGCTCGAAACCCAAGAGGGAGTCTCCATGAACAAAGCTGAGTTGATCAACGCAATCGCCGATCACGCCGATCTGTCCAAAGCCGATGCAGGCCGTGCGCTCGACGCCGTCACCGACCAGATCAAGCGCGCACTGAAGAAGGGCGACGATGTGTCGCTGGTCGGCTTCGGTACCTTCGTGGTGCGCAAGCGCGCCGCGCGTACCGGCCGCAATCCGCGTACCGGCGCCACCATCAAGATCAAGGCGTCCAAGGTGCCGGCATTCAAGGCGGGCAAGGCGCTGAAGGATGCGCTGAACTGAGCTTTGAAGCATGGCCGGCTCGTGCCGGCCGTGTGCTGGATTCAGCGGCCGACGCGAACTGCGTCGGCCGCTGCGTTTCGGAGATATGAGATTCGCCGCGCGCGGAAGCCGAAGGATTCCAATGGCTTTCCCCTCTCCCTCCGGGAGGAGGGGCGTGGAAACGCCGTTTTTCTGTTGCGCAAAGCGCCGGATGAGGGTTCGGAAACACGCAGGGCTGCACCTCGCGCGAGCACCGGACCCTCACCCCAACCTGTGCGCTTGTGGAACTCCCGGCACATGGATGTGCCGGCCGCGGAGAACGCGCAAGCGTTCGATGCGGCAAGCGTGGCGCAGCTTTGCTGCACCCGCTTGCATCCGGGCGGCGGCGGGACGCCCCGTCTCGGATTACAACGCGGGTGCTTAGCTCAGCGGTAGAGCGTCTCCTTTACACGGAGAGGGTCGGGGGTTCGATCCCCTCAGCACCCACCACGCGGCGCCCATCGCGGCGCTTCCCTTACAATAGCCGGCTGACTGGCCCGGACCTACGGCGGTACCCATGCTGCAATTCATCCGCAACCTGTTCAAGAACTGGATCGTCATCGCGATTTTCGGCGTGCTGGTGGTCGTGGCTTTCCTGTTCTTCGGCATCGAGGGTTATTTCAGCCAGAGCAACGCGACGTGGGTTGCCAAGGTCGACGGACACGAAATCTCGCAGCAGGATTTCCAGACGGCCTTCAACAATTTCCGGCAGTCGCAGATGAACGCGCCCGGCAACACGATGGAAGCGGCGGACTTCGAGAAGCCCGAAGTGAAGCAGCAGGTGCTGAAGCTGGTCGTCAACCGGCAACTGTTGTTGAACGAGAACGACAAGCTCGGCGTGCGGGTGCCGGATTCGGAAATCCGCGACCAGATCGCCTCATACCCCGTGTTCCAGGTCAACGGCAAGTTCGATTCGACGACCTACCTCGCGTACCTCGCCCAGATCGGCAAGACCGCGCAGGAATTCCAGGATTCGATCCGCTCGGATCTCGCGAGCCGCGAGCTTCCCGAGGCCATCGTCGGCACAGCGTTCGGCACCAAGGCCGATGCCGAGGATTTCCTGCGCCTGCAGCTGCAGCAACGTGATTTCAGCTACGTCGACCTGCCGCCGCCAGCGCCCACCGCCGCGCAGCAGGATGTCACCGATGCGCAGGTCGCGGACTACTACAAGACGCACACGTCAGCGTTCATGACACCCGAGCAGGTGTCGTTGAACTACATCGACCTCGACGCCGCGACCATGAAGGTCACGCCGGACCTGAGCGACAAGGCCCTGCAGGCGCGCTACGACAAGGAGAAGTCACGCTTCGTCAGTCCCGCGCAATGGCAGGTGTCGCACATCCTGATCAAGCTGCCCGCGAACCCGACCGCCGCGCAGAAACAGGAAGCCCTGGCGCAGGCGCAGAAGGTCGATGCGCTGGCGAAGGCGCCGGGTGCCGATTTCGCCAAGCTGGCCGAACAATATTCCGACGACCTCGGTTCCAGGCGCCAGGGCGGCGACCTCGGCTGGTTGCAGAAGGGCGATGCCGGCCCCGAGTTCCAGGCCGCGCTCGACAAGATGCAGAAGGGCGAAATCTCCGCGCCGGTGCTGACCACCGACGGCTACCACATCATCGACCTGCGCGACGTGCGTGAAGGGCGCACCGAAACCTTTGCGCAGGTTCGCGACCAGTTGGCCGCCGAGGCGACCAAGAGTGCGCGCGAGGATACCTACCGCGATGTCGGCAGCAAGTTGACCGACATGGTCTACAACGACCCGACCTCGCTGAAGCCCGCCGCGCAGAAGCTCGGCCTGGCTGTCGAGACTACGCCGCTGTTCGGGCGCGAAGGCGCCAAGACCGGCATCGCGGCCAACCCCAAGGTCGTGAAAGCCGCGTTTTCCGACATCGTGCTGGTGCAGGGCAACACGTCCGATCCCATCGACCTCGGCGACAACCACATGGTGGTGATCCACGTGGCCAAGCACGTGGCCGCGGCGCCGAAGCCGCTGGCGCAGGTGAGCGACCAGATCAGGCAGGCGATCATCCAGCAACGCGTCGACGCGTCCGCCAAGGCGGTGGCCGAAGCCGCCTTCACGAAGCTGCAAGGGGGCGCCAAGCTGGACGCACTTGCGCAGGCAGCGAGCCAGAAGGCCCAGCAGGAGACCGGCGTGATGCGCAATGCGGGGAACGTCGATCCCGATCTTTTGAAAGCCGTGTTCGAAATGGCACACCCGGCCGGGGATGCCGGCACCGATGCGCTGGTGCCGCTCAAGGGCGGCCATTACGCGCTGGTGGAACTGACCGCAGTCAAGCCCGGTGACGCATCCAAGGTGCCGAGCGAGGCACAGGGATTCCTGCGCGAACAGATGGCACGCGCGTTCGGCGAGGCCGAGCTGCAGGGCTTCCTCGACGTGCTGCGCAAGAACGCCAAGATCGAGACGGCGCCGCAGCGGCTGTGATCCCACGGCGTCACACGGCAAAACGGCCGCATTGTGCGGCCGTTTTGCGTTGCGCGATCGTGCGCCGGCGTTACGCGCCCGTGTCGAGCCCCGCCATGCCCAGCGTGCTGTAGCCGGCATCGACGTACACGACTTCGCCGGTGATGCCGGCGGCGAGATCCGAGCACAGGAACGCGGCGGCGTTGCCGACATCGTCGATGCTGACGTTGCGGCGCAGCGGCGAGACCTGCTCGACGTGTTCCAGCATCTTGCGCAGGCCGGCGACGCCGGAGGCGGCCAGCGTCTTGATCGGCCCCGCGGAGATCGCGTTGACGCGGGTGCCTTCCGGGCCCAGGTTGAGCGCGAGGTAGCGCACGTTGGCTTCGAGGCTCGCCTTGGCCAGGCCCATCACGTTGTACGACGCCAGCGCGCGTTCGGAGCCGAGGTAGGTGAGCGTGAGGATCGCGCCGCTGCGACCCTTCATCAGCGGGCGCGCGGCCTTCGCCAGCGCAGCCAGGCTGTAGCTGGAGATGTCGTGGGCGATGCGGAAATTTTCACGCGTCAGGTTGTCGAGGAACGCGCCCTGCAGCGCTTCGCGCGGGGCGAAGCCGATCGAGTGGATCAGGATATCCAGCCCATCCCAGCGCTTGCCGAGGTTCTCGAACAGCTTTTCGATGTCGCTGTCGTTGCCGACGTCGCACGGAAGCACGATGTCCGTGCCGAGTTGCGCGGCGGCGTCGTCCACGCGGCTGCGGAGCTTCTCGTCGACGTAGGTCAGCGCGAGTTCGGCGCCCTCGCGGCGCAGTGCCTGCGCGATACCCCACGCGATCGAGCGGTTGCTCAGGATGCCGGTGACGAGTGCGCGCTTGCCTTCAAGGAAACCCATGTCCGCTGTGCTCCAAAATCGGATTCTTGGAAGGCGGCATTGTACGCGACGGGCGCCGCGCTCACCGCATCAGCCGCTCACGCGCAGTTGCTGGCCCGGACGCACGTCGCTGTCGCGCAGGTCGTTCCAG
>DATEKI010000153.1:0-14575 GCA_035277545.1 Rhodanobacteraceae bacterium
CTTGCGCGCGGCGCCTGAACGGCATAGTTCGCGCCACATTTCTGGTTTTGGACGTCCATACGTCCGAACCGCTTGCGTCGCGGCGCGGGCCCCGGCAAGCTGGGTGCTCCCCACGGAGAATCCGGCATGGCAGGCAAGGCACGGTCACCGCGCAACAAGGCTCCCCCCACGAGACAGGGGTCCGCGAAAAGGAGCGGCAAGGATGCGGCTCCGCCCAGGCCGGATCTTGCGCAGGTGCGCGCCGAAATCGACGGCATCGACCGCCAGATCCAGGCGCTGATCGCGCGGCGCGCGCACTGGGCGCACGAGGTCGGGCGCGCCAAGGGCAAGCTGGCGGCGGCCGTGGATTACTACCGTCCCGAGCGCGAGGCGCAGGTGCTGCGGCGCGTGCTCGATCGCAACGACGGCCCGCTCGCCGACGAGGTGCTGGTAAGGCTGTTCCGCGAAATCATGTCGGCCTGCCTCGCCCAGCAGGAACCGCTGAAGGTCGGCTACCTCGGACCCGAGGGAACGTTCTCGCAACAGGCCGTGTTCAAGCATTTCGGCCACTCGGCCAAGGGCTTCCCGCTGGCCAGCATCGCCGAAGTGTTCGACGAGGTCACGGATGGCCGCGCGGATTTCGGGGTGGTGCCGGTCGAGAACTCGGGGCAGGGCACGATCCAGTCGACGCTCGACCTGTTCCTGGGTTCGCCGCTGAAGATCTGCGGCGAAGTCGAGTTGCACGTGCACCAGTACCTGTTGTCGCGCAGCGGCCACCTCGAGGACATCGAACGCGTGTACTCACACGGGCAGTCGCTGGCGCAGTGCCGCGGCTGGCTGCGCCAGAACCTGCCGCGTATTGAACTGGAAGCCGTGTCCAGCAACGCCGAAGCCGCGCGGCGCGCGCGCAAGGCTGACGATGCCGCGGCGATCGCGGGCGAAAGCGCGGCGCACGTGTACGGCCTGCAGGTCGTCGCGGGCCCGATCGAGGATCGCGCCGACAACACCACCCGCTTCCTGGTGCTCGGGCGCGCCTTGTTCCCGCCCTCGGGCAACGACCGCACCTCGCTGCTGGTATTCGTGCGCGACCAGCCCGGCGCGTTGTACCGCGTGCTGGAACCACTGGCCCGGCGCGGCGTCAGCATGAACCGCATCGAGTCGCGGCCCGCACACACCGGCAAGTGGCAGTACGCGTTCTTCATCGATGTCGGCGGGCACGTGGACGAGTCGCCGCTGCGCGACGCGTTGGCCGAGCTGGGCGATTTCGCCTCGCAGGTGACGGTGCTGGGGTCGTACCCGGTCGCGGTGGCCTGAACCCGTACGCGATCCCGCGGTCACAGTTGCATCGCCCAAGACGAGGACGCGCCATGCGTCGCACTTTTCCGTGGCTGGTCGCGCTGGTCGCATTGGTGCCATGCTCGATACCGGCGCGCGCCGGCCCCTACGCGGACAAGTTGTCGCAATGCTTGATCCGTTCGACGACCCCGGCCGACCAGAAAGTCGTCGTGCGCTGGGCCTTCGCCACCATGGCGCTGGATCCGGATGTCGCCGCGATGGCTGCGATTTCCCCGGCGCAGCGCGAAGCCATCAACCGGAAGGCCGGCACGGTGGTGACCAGTCTGCTCGCAGGCGCGTGCAGCCAGCCGGTGCAGCAGGCATTGATGTTCGAGGGCGTGCAGGGCGCGCAGGCCGCGTTCGAGGCATGGGCGCGCTGGGCGATCACGGGCGTCGCGGAAGAACCGCATGTGATGCAGGGTGCCGGCGCGCTGCTGCAATACATCGACATCGGCAAACTGATGCCGCTGGTGCCCTTGCAGGGGCTGACGCCCGACGGCGACGGCTCCACCCACTGATCGGCCGCACTGCGCGGTGTCGACCGTTGGTTGCAGGTCGATGCATATCGGATATGATGGAAGTATAGACGTCTATTTGACGGAGATCTGGAAACGCATGAGCGGTTTGGTGCACGCCCTGTCTGGTGTCCCGGTCCCTGTCCGCGGGGAGCGTCGGCGCCGACCGCTGCCCGGACGGCGATGTAGGCGGCGGATTGCCCGAGACCGCCCCGCAACCGTCCATGTCTTCGCCGTTCCCGGCAAAGGAGTTCGTCATGTCCCTGCATGAAACCATCCTCGACACCATCGGCGGTACGCCGATCGTCAAGCTGCACCGCATTGCGCCACCACATGTTTCGCTGTACGCCAAGGTTGAATCGTTCAATCCCGGCGGGTCGGTCAAGGATCGCCTGGCGATCGCGGTGATCCTCGATGCCGAGCAACGCGGCGCGCTGAAGCCCGGCCAGACCGTGGTCGAGGCGACGTCCGGCAACACCGGCGTGGCGCTGGCGATGGTCTGCGCCGCGCGCGGCTATCCGTTCGTGGCGGTGATGGCCGATTCGTTCTCGATTGAACGCCGCAAGTTGATGCGTGCGTACGGCGCCAGGGTGATCCTGACGCCCGCGGCCGACCGCAGTGGCGGCATGGTGCGCAAGGCCGAGGAACTGGCGAAAAAACACGGCTGGTTCCTGACCCGCCAGTTCGAGAACGAAGCCAATCCGGCCTGGCACCGCAACACCACCGGCCCGGAAATCCTGCGCGACTTCGCCGGACGCCGGCTGGATTATTTCGTCAGCGGCTGGGGCACCGGCGGCACCATCACGGGCGCCGGTGAGGTGCTGAAACTGGCGCGCCCGGACATCAAGGTGATCGCAACCGAACCTGCCAACGCATCGTTGCTCGCCGGCGGCGAATGGCATCCGCACAAGATCCAGGGCTGGACCCCGGATTTCCTGCCCGGGGTGCTCAGCCGCACCATCGCCGACGAAATCATCCCGGTCGACGAAGTGCTGGCGCGCGACACCGCGCGACGCCTTGCGCAACAGGAAGGCATCTTCTGCGGCATCTCGTCCGGCGCCACGGTCGCCGCCGCGCTGGATGTCGCGAACAAGGCCCCGCAAGGCTCCGTGTTGCTCGCGATGCTGCCCGACACCGGCGAGCGCTACCTCTCGACCTTCCTGTTCGAGGGCGTGAACGAAGGGTCGGATGACGATTGGCTTGCAAAACAATAGCGCCGGTTCGCAGTATTGCCCGTCATGCCAGCGAGGGACGGTACGTTAGCGGCGCCATTCCGGACGCCGCGCAGCGGCGATCCGACTGCGGAGGCAGGATGTCGGAGCGAACATCGGCGAAGCCGATGGCCCGCCGGGCGAGCGCCATGGAAGGCGCGAGTAAACCCGGTGACTTGGCTTTTGCTTTGACATCCATGTCCTGATCCCGCGCCCAATCCTTGCGCGCGGGTCTTTTGCCGTAACAAAAGTCATCAGCTCGCGTTGGAGGCGAGCGGAAGCAAGACAGGGATGTTGGACTTCGGAAAGCCCAAGAAGCTGGATTCCGGGTTCTGCGCTACGCGCAGCCCCGGAATGACGAAGTCAGCTTGCGCGCTTGAGCGCCACCACGGCATTCAGCCCGCCGAAGGCAAACGCGTTCGACAGCACCGCACGCACTTCGCGTTCGCGCGCGGTGTTCGGCACGCAGTCGAGGTCGCATTCGGGATCGGGATCGATGAAATTCGCGGTGGGTGGAATCACGCCTTCGCGCAGGGCGCCGAGTGCGGCGACGATTTCCAGCGCGCCGGCTGCGCCGAGCGCATGGCCGTGCACGGATTTGGTGGATGACACCGCGACCTTGTTCGCGTGATCACCCAATGCCGCGTGGATCGCGCGCGTTTCGGTGGGATCGTTGGCGGGCGTCGCGGTGCCGTGCGCGTTGATGTAGTCGATGTCTTCAGCGCTGAGTTGCGCGTCGCGCAGTGCTGCCGTCATCGCGCGTGCGGCGCCCACATCGGACGGCATCACGATGTCGCCGGCGTCGGCGCTCATGCCTGCGCCCGCGAACTCGGCGAGGATTTCGGCACCGCGCGCGCGCGCATGGTCAAAGTCTTCCAACACGACCATGCCGGCGCCCTCGCCCAGCACCAGGCCTCGTCGCTGCTTGCAGAACGGCCGGCAGGTGTCGTCGGCCAGCACACGCATGGCTTCCCATGCACGCAGCACGCCCAGTGTGATACAGGCCTCGGTGCCGCCGGCGAGCGCGACGTCCGCAACGCCCGTGCGCACCAGCGAAAACGCTTGCGCGAAGGCGTGGTTGGCCGAAGCACAGGCGCTGGACACCGCGAACGACGGGCCGGTGATGCCGAATTCGATCGATACCTGCGACGCCGGTGCGCTCATCATCCGGCGCACGATCGAGAGCGGGTGCAGGCGCGGGTTGTGTTCGGCGTACAGGCGGCGCGAACCTTCGTCGTTGGTTTCCTCGCCGCCGGTACCGGTGCCGACCACGCAGGCGCTGCGCTGGCGAAGTTCGCCTTGCGCGAAGTCGAGGCCGGATTGCCTGACCGCCTCGCGCGCGGCGACCAGCACGAATTGCGACACGCGGTCCAGCAGGATCAGTTTCCTCGCATCGAAGTATGCGGCCGGGTCGAAATCGCGCACCTGCGCCGCGACCTTGACCCGCATGTCCTGGTCCTCGAAGCCCTCGAGCGGCGCGATCGCGCTTTTGCCTTCGCGCATGCCCCGCCAGACCGTACGCGCATCATTTCCCAGCGCGCAAATCGCGCCGACGCCGGTGATGACGACACGACGGTTCATGGCCGAACGGGTTTATGCGGCAGGCGGTGTCGCGGGTGGCGGCGCCGGCGGGTTCGCGGCTTTCTCGGCCAGCAATTTTTCCACCGTCTCGACCAGCCCCTTCACCGACTCGGTATCGAAGTTGGGATCGCGGTCGGGCATCTGGATCTTGAAGTGGTCTTCGATCTCGAAAATGATCTGGATCGCATCGAGCGAAGGGATTTCCAGATCCTTCAGGGTCGATTCCAGCGTAACCTTGCTCTCGTCGATGCCGGCTTCCTTGGCGATGATCGAAAACACGGTTTGTTGGACGTTTTCTGGTGCGGAGTCGTCGCTCATGGCGGGTTCCCTTCGGCGTCGTGGCGCGGTTGCACGGGCGGGGTGTGTTGTGCGTCGCTGCCCAGCAACAGGATACCAGTGACGATGATGGCCGAACCCAGGATCTTCTCCCAGCCCATCGGGTCGCCGAACACCGCCCAGGAGGCGATCATGATCGCGACGAACGCGATGGCGCTGGTGGGAAACGCACGCGACAGCGCGGACTTTTCGAGGATGCGCATCCAGATCACGAACTGGCCGAGATAGCAAGCCAGCCCCAACCACAACCACGGGGTGGCGAGCGCGGCCAGGATGGAGTGCCGGTTCAATTCGAAGGCACCGACGCGCGTGCCCGCGAATTTCAGCGCCACCTGGCCCAATGTTTCGACCGCGAGCAGCAGCACCCAGGCCAGCAGCAATGGCGAGAGGCGGGCCGCGCGCGGGCTGGTTCCATGGGCCGCGGGGGCATCGCCCGTCGGCTGGCCGGCGCCATTCATGCCATCGACGGTGTCGTGGCGACACGCACGCGCGACACGCGCATCGGGCTTTCGCTGAGGATGCGGGTGAAGAAATCCGCCGAGCGCGAGATCACCTTGTCGCGTTCGCCGTCGACCGTGATCATGTGGTAGCTGTCGTTCAACAGCACCGTTTCGGTGGGACCGGTGATGCGGCGTTCGATCACGCGCGCATTGCGGACGCTGGCGATGTCGTCGTCGGCCGCGTGCATGATCAGCGCCGGCGCGCGCACATCCTGCAGGCGCGGGCGCACGTGCCACACCAGCTTGTGGAATTCCGCCAGCGACGGCCACGGGTTGCCCGGCAGGCCGGCGGCTTCGCTCTGGCCGTCGAACATCGCGCCGGCGATGCGCATGCGCACGCGCTCGTCCTTGATGCCGTACGGGAAACTTTCCATGAAGCGGCGCTGCTTGAAAAAGCCGAGCCCGCACACCAGCGGCAGCATGAACGACAACCGCGCCATCCGGGGGATCGTCCAGCCGTCATAGAAAAGCGTGCTGCCATACAGGCCCAGGCCATCCACCCACTGCGGCTTTTCGATGGCGAGGTTGAGCGCCAGCACCGAACCCATCGACAGGCCGGCGACGAACAGGTGGTCGACTTCGCGACGCAGGCGGTCGGCGCCTTCGCGCACGCTGCGCGTCCAGTCGCGCCAACCGGTCTTCAGCAGGTCCGCCTCGCTGCCGCAATGGCCGGCAAGCTGCATGCCGTACACGGTGAAGCCGGCGCGGTTCAGGCCCTTGCCCACGAAGCGCATTTCCGCGGGCGTGCCGGTGAGGCCGTGGATCAGCAGCACGCCCGCGCGTCCGCCACGCAGCAGGAAGTCCGCCTGTTTGATCATCGATTGGGTCATGGTTGCTCGACTCAGCCGAGGTTCTGTCCGGTAACGAGTACGACCCCGACGATGATCGTTCCGATCCCCGCCCAACGGCGCAGCGAAATGCGCTCATTCAGGATGTAGCGGCTGGCCAGTACCACGCCGACGTAGCCCAGTGCGGTGAACGGAAAGGCGATGCTGAGCTGGGTGCGCGACAGGGCGGCGAACCACAGCACGAATTCCAGCGCATACACCGCGACGCCCAGGGCGATCCACGGCGAATGCAGCACCTTGTACAGCAGCGACGGCGAGTCGCTGGCGCCGGTTTCATGACCGACACCGAGCTTGAAGCACACTTGTCCGGTCACGTCGCAGGCGACCGAACCGAGCAGCAAAAGCAGGGTGGCAAGGGTGGCTGTCATGTCAGGGTATGTTTGCGCGCCGCGCGGCATGCGCGCCGGCCTCGGCCCGGCGCCATTGTCGCCGATTTGCCGGCCTTTTTGGCCGGGTCGCGTGGCGCCCGGGTGACAGCATCCTCCTGTTGCCTTTCAGCGAGGTTTCGCCGTCCGGCGGGGCATTGGAAAAGGCCCTGCCGGTACCGGTCGCGGACGGCCCATCGCGTCGAAAAAAGGGCGGAGCCTTTCCCGGACTTGATCCGGGCAAGGCATGCTTCGACAAGCAGTCAGAGGCGGTCGCTGCGGTCGACCGCGAGCAAGGCAGGGAAAATCGCGGCGGCGTCGAGGTCGCGCGTGACCAGCATCGCCTGGAAGCGCTCGCCCATTTCGCCCGGCAAGGTCAGGCGCTTGACCTGTTGCGCCAGTGCGTAGCGCGCCGCTTCGTCCGTCGTGCCGTCGCAGGCGGTGGCGAAGGCCTCGTCGAGCCCCGATGCAATCAGGAACCCCGACTGGAACGCATAGCTCGCCAACTCGAAGCCGGCGCCGACGCCCGCTTCGGCGAGCGCGGTGAAATCGACCGACGCGGTGATGTCCTGCAGGCCGGGCAGCACCAGCGGGTCGCCGTGCGCGCGATGGCGGTAGTGGCAGAGCAGGGTCCCGTCGCGGCGTTCGGGCAGGTAGAACTCCCGGCGCACGTAGCCGTAGTCGAAGAACAGCGCCGCGCCGCGCGTCTGTTCACCCGCGATCGCTTCCAGCCACCACGGCAGTTGCGGCAGCACCTCGGAACGGTAGCCGTCGTCGAACTCGCGGCCGAGGTGCCGTTGCAGGTGGCGCACCGCGCCCGCGACCAGGGGATCGGCGGGACGGTCGGTGCGCACGAACGCGCCGTTGCCGTTGACGTCGACGTGTTCCTCGAAGACCTCGCCGTTCCTGACGGTGAAACGTGTCACCGGCAAGGCGTCCAGCACTTCGTTGGCGAACAGTACGCCGGACCATGCATGTTGCGGCGGACGATCCAGCCACGCGCAGCGCGCGAACAGTTCCGCCGGCAATTCGTTTTGCAGGCGCTCGTGCTGGCGTTCGCGCAGGTCGGCCGAGGGTTCCAGCAACCAGTAACGCCCCGGCAATGCACCAAGCGATTGCAGTTCGCGCAGGCAATCGCGCGCGAATGCGCCGCTGCCGCCGCCGAGTTCGAACCACGCGGCGTCCTCGCCGCAGCTGCGCAACGCGGGCGCGAGCGCGTTCGCGACGCAGCGCGCAAACAAGGCCCCGAGCTCCGGCGCAGTCACGAAATCGCCGGCCTTGCCGAACTTCAGGCGGCCTGCGCTGTAGTAACCGAGCCCCGGCGCGTACAGGCAGCGTTCCATGAAGCGTGCGAACGGGATCGGGCCGGTCGCCGCGATCTCCCGGCGAATCGCGTCCGCCAGCCGCGCGGAATGCGCGGCCTCGTCGGCGGAAGGTTCGGGCAGGGCGGTGTCCACGCTGGCGGATTCGATTGATTTGAGGCACGCTTCGAAGCAGCAGGATAACCGGCGGAGGCAGCATGAGCGAAACGCACCCTGTTGCGCTTGTCACCGGTGCCGCGCGCCGGGTCGGCGCGGTGATCGCGCGCACGTTGCACGCGGCGGGCCACGACGTGGCGTTGCACTACGGCCGGTCGCGCGCGGAGCTGGATGAGTTGGCCGCGGATCTCGAATCCACGCGCGCGCATTCGACGCTGGTGCTGCAGGCCGATCTTGCCGACGGCACGCAGCTGCCGGGGCTGGTCGATGCCGTCATCGCGCGCTTCGGCCGCATGGATGCGCTGGTCAACAACGCTTCGATCTTCCATGCGACACCGCTGGGTGAAATCACGGCGGCACAGTGCGATGCATTCTTCGCGGTCAACGCGCGCGCGCCGCTGCTGCTGGCGCAGGCCGCGGCGCCGCACCTGGAGGCGACCCACGGCGCCATCGTCAACATCACCGACATTTACGCCGAGCGTCCCCTGCCGCAGCACGCGGCGTACGGCATGAGCAAGGCGGCGCTGCGCATGGCGACCATGGCGCTCGCGCAGGCGCTCGCGCCGGGGGTGCGCGTGAATGCCGTGGCGCCCGGTGCGATCCTGTGGCCCGAGGGCAAGTCCGACGCGGATCGCGACGCGGTGCTGGCGCGCATTCCGCTGCAGCGTACGGGCACGCCGGAGGAAATCGCGGGCGCGGTGTTGTGGTTGATCCGCGATGCCGGCTACATCACCGGGCAGACGATCCGCGTGGATGGGGGCCGCACGCTTGCCGGATGAGCCGTTCCTGAAAGGCCGCGCCCGGTGACTTGAACGACGGCGCGAACGTCGGCATGTTGAGAGGCATCCACGTGCATCGAGGATGACGATGACCGCTTCCGTGCCCGCCGCCGGCCAGCCTTCGCAAAGGATTGCCCAGCAGATCCTCGACTTCCTCTCGGACATCCCGCACAGCCGCGAGCAGCCCAGCGAGCATCCGCGAGCACGCGCCGAGGCCATCGCGCTGGCCGCACGCCGCAAGGCGTTCCTGGCGTCGTCGTCGCTGGCGCTGCCGCCGGGTCCGCTGGGCTGGTTCACCGTGCTGCCGGAACTGGTCGCGATCTGGAAGATCCAGGCCCAGATGGTGGCCGACATCGCGGCGGCGTGCGGGCAACACACCACGCTGACCCGCGAACAGATGTTGTACTGCCTGTTCCGGCATGCGGCGGCGCAGGCGGTGCGCGACCTCGCCGTGCGCGCGGGCCAGCGCTGGATCGTGCACGCCGCCACCGCCCACACCATCCGCGGCGTGGCGCATCGGATCGGCGTCAAATTGTCGGAACGCGCGTTGGGTTCGTCGCTGGCGCGGATGTTGCCGGTTGCCGGTGCGCTGGGCGTGGGTGCGTATGCGTGGTACGACACGCGCCAGGTCGCGCGTACCGCGATCGGGATGTTTTCGCGCGACGTGGAATTCATTCCCGCCGACCGGAGCACCGAGGTTCCGGCGCTGCGCATGGAACGCGACCGGGCGCAGGCGGCGCGCGAAGCGGGGCTCTGACGGCACCGTCAATCCGGAAGATCATCCATGCGTTGCAGCTTCGGCAGCGTCGGCGCAAACTCTCGCCAGCGTTCCCGCAGCGTCGTTCCGGTGAATGGTTCGCGCAACTCGGGCGCAAGGTCGGCCAGCGGCGCCAACAAGTGCGCGCGCTCGAATTCCTCGCGCGACAGGTCGGTCATGCAGCGGTCGCCTTCGCACCACAACGCGATGTCCAGATCGAGCGTGCGGTCGGCGTAGCGCGGCAGCGTGCGGTCGCGGCCCGAGGCGTCTTCCAGCGCGCGCAGCCATGCGCGCAGGTTGTCGCGATCCATGTCGCAATCGAAGGCCGCCGCGTTGTTGAGGAACGTCGCGCCTTCGAAGCCGACGGCGGCGCTGCGATAGGTGGGCGACACGTCGACCTTCCCGAAGCGCCCACGCAACGCACGCAACGCATCGGCAAGGTGCCGCTCGGGATCGACGTTGGAACCGAGGCTCAGGACGATGCGCGCCATGTCGTCAGGTTTTCGAGCCGCGTTCGATGATGACGCCCACGGCTTTCGAACCGGTGACCGCGCCGGGCTTGGACAATTTCACGCGCACCCACGGCACGTGGAATTCGTCGCGGATGATCCCCGCGCAACGCTCGGCCAGCGTTTCCACCAGTTCGAAATGGGCATCCTCGACGAACGCGATCAGGCGCTTGGCGACCGCCTTGTAGTTCACGGTGTCCTCGATCCTGTCGCTGGCCGCGGGTTTTCGGTTGTCGAAACCCATCTCGATGTCCAGCACCACCTTCTGGCGAATCCTGCGTTCCCAGTCGTAGATGCCGATGACGGTTTCGATTTCGAGGGCCTCGATGAAAACGATGTCCATGATCACGCGACTTCCGGCAATGACTCGAGATTCCAGCGCGGCAGCACCTTGATTTCCGGGCCGGTGGTTTGCCCGGCGGCCAGCCGGATCGAACCCGCCAGCGCGATCATCGCGCCGTTGTCGGTGCAGAACGCGAGGCGCGGGAAATACGTATGGAAGCCTTCGCGCCGCCCGGCGTCGGCCAGCTGCGCGCGCAGGCGCTTGTTGGCGCCGACGCCGCCGGACACCACCAGCCGTTTGTAGCCGGTCTGCGCCAGGGCGCGGCGGCACTTGATCGCCAGTGTTTCCACGATGGCTTCCTCGAAGCCACGCGCGACGTTGGCCTTGGTGGCGTCGCTATGGTCGCTGTCGCGCCACGCCATCAGCACCTGGGTCTTGAGACCCGAGAAACTGAAATCGAGCCCGGGCCGGTCCGTCATCGGGCGCGAAAACCGATAGGCCCTCGGGTCGCCCGTTTCGGCCAGTTTCGCCAGCGCCGGGCCGCCCGGATAGGGCAGGCCCATCAGCTTGGCGGTCTTGTCGAAGGCTTCGCCCGCGGCATCATCGAGTGTGTCGCCGAGGATCGTGTAACTGCCGATCCGGTCCACCCCCACCAGCAGCGAATGCCCGCCCGACACCAGCAATGCCACGAAGGGTGGGGCCAGCGGTTCGGTGCCGGGGGCCGGTTCTTCCAGAAGGGGCGCGAGCAGATGACCTTCCATGTGGTGGACCCCGATCGCCGGCACTTCCAATGCCCATGCCAGCGAACGCGCCACCGAAGCCCCCACCAGCAACGCGCCGATCAGGCCGGGCCCTGCGGTATAGGCCACGGCGGAGAGATCGGAAACCTTCAGTCCGCCCTCTGCAAGTGTCTGGCGCAAAAGGGGAAGCAGCTTGCGGACGTGGTCGCGGCTGGCCAGTTCCGGCACCACCCCGCCGTATTCGGCGTGCAGCGCGACCTGCGAATACAGGGCGTGCGCCAGCAGCCCGCGGCCAGCCTGGTAGACGGCCACCCCGGTCTCGTCACAGGAGCTTTCGATGCCCAGCACCGGCCCGGTCACCGGGCCCTTTGAATCGGTCATGGAAGTCACGCTATAATTCACGGCTCACCCGCGCCGAAGCGGGTCATTTTAGCAAGTGGAGCCTCCATGCCCAGCGTCAAAGTCCGCGAGAACGAACCGTTCGAAATCGCCCTGCGCCGCTTCAAGCGCACCTGCGAGAAGGCCGGCGTGCTCGCCGAAACGCGCAAGCGCGAGTTTTACGAGAAGCCGACCCAGGAACGCAAGCGCAAGCGCGCTGCGGCGGTGAAGCGCCACCTGCGCCGCGTCTCGCGCGAAGTCACGCGCCGCAAGCGCCTGTACTGAGCGACGCGGTTTTGCACATCCCGACGGCCGGCCCCGCCCTGCGGCGCCGGCCGTTTCGCGTTTCTGCGTTTTGATCCGGAGAGTCCCATGAGCGATCTCAAAGCCCGCATCACCGACGACATGAAGGCCGCGATGAAGGGCGGCGACAAGCCTCGCTTGGGCGTGATCAGGTTGATCCTGGCCGCGCTCAAGCAGCGCGAAGTGGACGAACGCATCGTGCTGGACGACGCGCAGGTGCTGCACGCGCTGGAAAAAATGCTGAAGCAACGCCGCGATTCGATCACGCAATACGAGGCCGCCAAGCGCGAAGACCTTGCCGCGCAGGAGCGCTACGAAGTCGGCGTGATCGAGGCGTATCTGCCCCGGCAACTCGGTGATGCCGAGCTCGACGCGCTGATCGCGCAATGCGTCGCCGATGCCGGCGCGACGTCGCCGCGCGACATGGGCAAGGTGATGGCGCTGCTGAAGGAACGCGCCGCCGGCCGTGCCGACATGGGTGCACTGTCGCAACGCGTGAAGGCGAAGCTGGCGGGGTGAGGCCGGTTGGCATCGCGCATCTGGTTGTGTGCGCCGGATGCCTGGTGGATGACGAATCCCGGATGGATGAGCCGACGCGGAAGACACAAAGTTCTTGTGCGACAAAGGTGGCGCGGCTTTACTCGCGCCATCCATGGCGCTCGCCCTGCGGGCCGGCTGCGCTGTTCGGGCGCGATCCCGCTCGCCACGTGCCGCGCCCGGTTGTCCGCAAACCGCGGCAGAGCCTGCCCCGGACTTGATCCGGGGATGCCCGGTCTTGCGGATTGATTATTTCGAGCCGCCGAAGTTGTACACCAGGTTGGTGGTGAACAGGCTGTCCATGTGCCTGGTGCCCGGCACGATGTTGGAGTTGTAGCGATTTTCGTAGGCCACCTTCAGCGCCAGCGTTTTGGTCATCGCCACCGCCACGCCGATGTCGTTCTGGTAGTACTTGTTCTCGCTGCCGACTTCGGCCAGGAAGGTTTCCTGCAGGCTGGCGCTGTCGGTCAGCGCGAGCTTGTAGTTGACCAGTGCGCGGCCGATCGCCTCGTTCTGCTTGGGCGGAACGACGGTGGTGACCGATGGCGGCGTCACGGTGGTGTCCACGACGGTGTAGGTCTGCGGCTGGTAGCGCTTGTAACCGGGGCCGGCCTCGACCGACAGCTCGTTGCGCGCATCCTTCAGCAGGATGTAGCCGAAGCCGATCGACGCGACTTCCTGCCAGCGGTTCGGCGCGAAATCGTCATGGTCGTAGCGCGCTGCGCCGATCAGGTAGGCGCGCGGGTTGAACTTGTAGCCGACCGAGCCGCCCACGTCGTAGTGGTTGGCGGTGGTCTCGTAGCTGTTGACCGTGCCGGTTTCGACGCCATTGACATAGACCGGTACCTTGACGTTGCTCTTGGCGCGATTGGCATCGAGGAAGAACGCGTCCTTCCAGGTGTCATCCTCGTACGCGAGCTTCAACTTGGCATCGACGTTCAACGACTTGGTATTGCCGGTGGCGTTGGCCAGGCCGAACTCGCCGCTGCCGCTCCAGCCGGAGTTCGAACCGGCGGGCGTGTCGGCCACGGCGAGGGCCGGCAGGCACAAGGCGGAAACCGCCGCGAGTGCGGCGACGCGGGACAATTTCATCTGCAACTCCATGATTCGTACGGCGAAAGAGTGCAAGGCTGAAGGCCACGCACTGAATGAAAGTTAAATTTGTGTGATGAAGTGGTGTCGGCGGTCGGGCTTTCAAGCCAACGGCGCGGGGAAAAACGCCGCCACGGCGTGGCGTGCCTCGGCGAAGAACAGCCAGCGTTCGACGAACAGGCCGGCGATGCAGGCGACGGCCGCCGGCAGTGCAATCCACGCAAATCCCGTCGCAAGCGCGATCACGATGCCCAGCACGGGCAGCACCGCGAACAATGCCAGCGCGATCCGGCGCAGGCGCGCGCCGTGTTTTCTCGCCAGCACGAACGCCATTTCGCGGGTGAGATAACTTTCCTCGGTCACGGGACCTTCGAAGGCGCGTACCTGCCCCAGCTTTTCCAGTCCCGTGGCGTGGCCCGCGGTGTTGGTCGGTTGCGCGTCGATGCGGCGCCAGTAATCGGTCTTGACCACGGCCGTGATGACCGCGAGCGCCAGCAGCGCCAGCGGAAACGCGAGACCGACCACGGCGTACGGCGACAACGCCAGCCACGTCCACAACCACAAACCGCCCGACAGCAGCGCGAAAGCGAAGTACAGCGGCAGTACCTGCCGCGTGCGCCACGCGCGGATGGTTTTCAGCGAGCGATAAATGTTGGCGGTGCACCACAACGTCATGAGCGCGCCCAGCGCAAGCAACGCGCCGGCGGTGCGCAGACCGGCGCCGGTGCGGCCGGTGAAGGCCAGCCATGCCAGCGCCAGCATCGGCAGATATGTCACCAGCGATGCCACGCCTTCGCGCGACAACCACGACGAGCGCCACTGGCTGAGCGCGCGCCACGCGCGTCCGGGACGGCCGAGGTGCGCGGTCGAGGCCAACAGGCCGGCCGTGACCAGCACGAAACCGAACAGCAGCGGCACAAGTATTCCGTTTCCACCGATCGGATAGATGCCGATGCACAACGCGGCACCCAGCAGGCACCACAATCCGTAGCCCGTGCCGCTCATCACCGTGAAGAAAATCACCGATAGCGCGGGCTTCATCGCGACAG
>DATEKI010000154.1:0-6873 GCA_035277545.1 Rhodanobacteraceae bacterium
GGCGTGCCGGTATGCGCATCGATGCCCCAGTGGATGATGGTGCGATGATCCTTGCCCTGGTAGCGCGGCTCCTCCCAGATGTACGGATTCTCGCTGGGCGTCGTGCGCAGCTTCACGTCGGTCGGCTCGTCGTAAAAGAGATCCCAATAGGCGCCGTTCAGGCCCTTGTGCGCCTCCAGGTTTTCGGTGCGGATCACTTTGCCCTGCGCATCCAGGATTTGCAGTTGCACGGGCTTGGCGGGTTTGCGGGGGAGGTGGAATTGGAATTGCGGACGCGCGGGCTCGTCGGCCGTGGGATAGGCGCTGCGTGCCATGCGGAATACCGGCCCCGGCTTGAACAACCGCGCCGCGCCCGAGGCCGGCTGGTCCGTGCTGCCGGTCTGCTCCAGGGTGGCGATGTCGGGCAGGATGTAATCGCCGCGGCCATAGGTGGACACGTCCACGTCGTGCATGCGGGGCTCGACGTTGATCCAGCTCACCGGCGAGGGCGGCAGCCCCCTGTTGAAGTGCGTCCAGTGCCTGCCGTTGTCCAGGGTGTAATAGAACGCATGCCCGGTGCCCGCGAACAGCATGCCTTCGCGGTTCGGGTTCTCCGCGACCGACAACACGTAATCCAGCGGATTGCTGGCAGGCAGGTCACCGGAAATGTTCTTCCACGTCTTGCCGTAATCCTTCGTCATCAGCACGTACGGCCTGAGGTCGTTGTCACCCGCCCAGCGGAAATCCACGGCGACGTAAACCGTGCCCGCGTGGAAATGCGATGGCGCGATCTGGTTGATCTCGCCCCACGGCGGCAGGTGCAGGTTGGCGGTGACGTCCGTCCATTGCGGTGCCTGCGCCGCTTCCGCATTCGTGGTGTACCAGAGCTTGCCGTCGTTGGTGCCGGCCCACAGCAGGCCCTTTTCGATGGGCGAAAACGCCATCGACCACACCACCTCGCCGTAGTACTGGCCGAGGTTGTCGCCCATGATGCCGCCGCTGCCGATGATGCGCGACGGATCGCGGGTCGAAAGGTCGGGGCTGAACTCGATCCACGAGTGCCCTGCGTCGCGGGTGCGCAACACCATCTGGCAGCCGAAATAGACGTTCCTGCTGTCGAACGGATCGATCGCCAGCGGCGCCGTCCAGTGGCAGCGGTATTTCGCTTCGTTGGGGGGCGAATCCAGCGCGATCCGCGAGGGCGACACGGAATGCGGCGTTCCCTGCGCCAGGTCGAAACGGAACAGGTTGTTGCCGTAGCACGACGACCAGACGATGTCCGCGTCGTTCGGGTCGGGGATCGTGAACCCCGATTCGCAGGCGTTCGGAAAATACTGGTAGGTCGGCGGCTCTTCATTGGGGCCTTCGAAACCGCTGCGATCCGGCGGCGTCACCGGTTCGCCGCCCGATGCCAGGGCCCAGCCCTTCGGCGGCGGTGCCGCCTTGGGATATTTGGCGAGCAGTTCCTTGTTTACTTTTTGCCTGCCTCCGGAACGCTCCGCGTCTTCGTCAGAAAATTGCCGGTGGCCACGCCCTCGCGGCATGAACCCGCTTTCCGGCAGCAACCCGTTGCCGCTCGGCTGCGAGAGGTCGCTGGACACGCGCCACGCGCCGTCGTCCTGGCGGTTTCCGTAAATCCAGTACGGCACCCGGTTGTCGCTGGAGACGTGGTAGACCTGTCCGACCGGCAAGGCAACGGTCAGTGCGTTGCCCGCGCCGGTCGCGATCTGCGCGCCGCCGTCATCGGTCAGCACGTAATGCGCGGGATTGGTCGGATCGATCCAGCCATCGTGGCAGTCGCCGCACGAAGCCGGCCCCAGCGGTTTCACGTCCTTGCCGCCTTCGCCGGAGAAGGTCCGGCCGCCGTCGCTGGAGTAATGCGGGCTGCTGTTCAGCACCAGCACTCCGTCTGCATCCCTGGGGTTGGCCTGGATGTAGATGTAATAGCCGGCGCGCATGATCAGGTTGCGGTCGTGGCTGACCACCTTCCAGTTCGCGCCGCCATCGTCGCTGCGCCACACCGAGCCCTGGTCTTTCGTCTGGATCAGCGCGTACATGCGCTCGGGATTGGACGGCGCGATGCTGACGGCGATCTTGCCCAGCGGCGAATGCGGCAAGCCGCTGGTGGCGTGCGTCCACGTCTGCCCGTTGTCGTGCGAGATGTAGACGCCGCTGCCGGGACCGCCGCTCAATTCGGCCCAGGTCCGTCCCGTCACCTGCCAGGTTCCGGCCAGCACGGTGTCGGGATTGCCGGGATCCATGCTGAGCCCGCTGCACCCGGTTTGCGCGTTGACGAACAGCGTCCGCTTCCAGGTCTTGCCGCCATCGGTGGTGCGGAACACGCCGCGTTCCTGCTGCGGGCTGTTGCCGCGGCCTTCCGCGCACACCAGCACGTTGTCCGGATTCTTCGGATTGATCGCGATGCGCGCGATGCGTCCCGTTTCGGCAAGCCCCATGTGTTGCCAGGTCTTGCCTGCATCGTTGGACTTGTACACGCCATCGCCCCAGATGTCGCTGGGACGGATGAACCACGGCTCGCCCGTGCCCACCCAGACGGTGTTGGCATCGGAAGGCGCCACCGCGATCGCGCCGATCGCGGAGGTGTCCTGCCCGTCGAAGATCGGCAGGAAGGTGTGGCCACCGTCCGTGGACTTCCACAATCCGCCCGAAGCGGCGCCGAGGTAATACGTGGAGTAATCGCCCGGGACGCCCGCCACCGACGCGATGCGGCCGCCCGCAGGCGGCCCCATGTAATGGAATTGCAGCGGCGGCGGCGTGGTGGTCTTTTGCGGATGCTGCGATCTCGACTGCGCCAGCACCGGGAAACTCGCGCAGGTTGCGGCAGCCAACAGCAGGATCGAAGCCGCCCGCATCGCAGGCGAAAGATTGCACGAAGCCGAACGAAACGTTGTCATGAACCGGTCCTCCCAATGAATGGCATGCCGCGGCACCCTGCGTGCCGCGGCCTAATCTTCATCCCCACCCACGACGATGCCCGGAGATGGCAAGCCGGTGCGCGCGCCCCACGCGTAGACCAGCAGCGCGAGCACGGCCGCGAGCACGGAATCCCACGGCGATCCGATGGTACCCACGCCACCGAACGTGCCGAAGCGCGAGACGATCATCATCAGTGCATAGAAACCGACCAGCCACAGCGAAGCGCGCACCGCCTGCGCGAGTTCGGCGCGGCGCGAACGATCCCGCGCCACCCAGGCGACGTACGCCGCGTACAGCACGATCTGCAATCCCAGCAGCCATGACAGCGTGCCCCAGCCGGACCAGTAAACGATCAGCGCGGCGATGATGAAGGACAACGGCCCCAGCAACGCGAAGCCGCGCACGCGGAACGGACGCGGCATGCCCGGCTGGGTGCGGCGCAGGGCCGCGGTCGTGACCGGCGCCACCGCGTAACTCAGCACCAGCGCGGCCGACACCACGCTGATCATCGCCGACCAGGACGGGAACGGCAGCATCCAGAAGATCGACAGCGCGAAGGTCAGCCACAAGGCCGGGCGCGGGATGCCCGATCTGGCATCGACCCGCGTGAACATCCTGAAAAACGTGCCGCCGCGCGCCCAGCCATACACCACGCGCGGCGCGGCGTTCATATAGATGTTGCCGCAACCGCTCGGCGAAATGATCGCGTCGCAGACCACCAGGAACGACAGCCAGCCGACGCCGAGCGCAATGGCAATGTCATGGAACGGCAACGCAAACACCTTGTCGATGCCGCGCCAGCCATGTGCGAGCAGCGTGCCGGGCACGCTGCCCAGGAACGCGACCTGCAGCAGCACGTAGATGATGGTGGAGAGCGCCACCGACAGGATCAGCGCGATCGGGATCGTGCGCTGCGGATCGCGTACCTCGCCGGCCACCGAAACGATCGGCGTCAATCCGAGGTAGGCGAAGATGATGCCGCCCGCCGACACCGCGCCCGCGATGCCGGAAAAACCGAACGGCTCGAAGCCGTGCGTCGTGAAGTTGGCGGTGCGGAAGAAATACAGCAGCACCACGATCACCGTCAGCGGCACCACGAACTTGAAGACGCTGACGAGGTTGTTGGCGCGCGCGAAGACCTTGACGCTGTAATAGTTCAGCAGGAAAAAGACACACAGGATCGCAAGTTGCACGAACCAGCCCAGCAACGTTGGCGCCTGCGAAGCGGCCTGCGTCAATTGCGGGAACCACGCGGACGCATACTGCCGGCAGGCGACCACTTCGATCGCGATCAGGCTGGAAAACGCGATCAGCGTGATCAGCCCCATCAGGAACCCGAGCAGGGCGCCGTGCGAATACACCGGATAGCGAACCACGCCGCCGGTGTGCGGCAACGCGGCGCCCAGCTCGCAATAGACCAGCCCCAGCAACAGCACGGCCACGCCGCCGATCAGCCACGACACGATGCCGGCGGGACCGGCGATGCCAGCCACGTGGCTCGCGGAAAACAGCCAGCCCGAACCGAAGATCGCGCCGAGGCCGATGAAGGTCAGATCGGCAAGGCCCAACGCCTTCTTGAACCCGCCCTGCCCGGTCATGCGATCGTCTCCGCAGCGGTCCACGAACGAACGATGGCGCACCTTGCGCGGTCATCCACCGTGGTGAAACCCCGACACGATAGCGCCCGCCCTACCCCGGCGCGCATGGGCCAAAGGTCACTCGATCCGCTGGCGCGGCACGCCGGCGTGCGCGAGATAGGCGTCCAGGCCGCGTTCGCGCGTTTCGAGGAAAATCTCGCCGGTCGCGACGAACTGCATGCGATCCGGCCGGAAGTTGCGGAAGCCCACGCGCAAGCGGCACCACGCGCCGAGCGTCCAGACCGGGCCCCAGCAGGCGAGGCAAAGCGGTTCGACCTCGCGCGTGCTGGCGCTGCCATCGGCGTCGCGGTATTCCAGCTTCAGCACGCGTCGCGACTCGATGGCCTCGTGCAGCGCGTCCACCACGCCGGACTTCGCCTCGTACCAGCGTTGCGGCACGAACACGCGCGAGCGCTCGGCGCGCCCGCGCAACTCGGCCGGCAGCACCGCGTCGATCTTCAGCATCGCCGATTGCGCGCCCTGCGCCAGCCGTTCGCCCGCGAACGCGCGCACGAAACGCGTGCCCACCACCAGCGACTCCAGTTCTTCGGCCGTGAACATCAGCGGCGGGATGTCCGAGCCCTTGCGCAACAGGTAACCGACGCCGGCCTCGCCTTCGATCGCCACACCCGAGGTCTGCAGGTCCGCGACGTCACGGTAAACCGTGCGCAGCGACACGCCGAGGCTGTCGGCGAGCCGCCGCGCCGGCAATGCGGTGCGGCGACCCTGCAGGGCATGGATGATGAGGAACAGGCGATCGGCACGGCGCATCCGCAGCTTGTATCACAACCGCGGTCGCGGGACCCGCGACGGCGCCGCCGCATCGCCGGTACGCGGGGAAACGCACGGCGCGGCAACCGCCCGCGCGCCGCGCACACGCAAGCGTGCCCGTTCAGCCCACCAATCCCATCTCCACCGCAAGCGCTTCATCGGCCTTCATCGCGCGCTGTTCGGCCGGGCGCGCCATCACCCGCGCGATGTAGTCGGCGATGACGGGCGTCGCTTCCACCATCCCGAAGCCGGTGACCCAGCGCAACGCGTTGCCCCACAGCACGTCGGCGGCGCTGAAACGTTCGCCGAGCAACCACGGGCCGGGCTGCAACGCCTGCGTGATGGCGTTGAGCGTCGTGTCGAAGTCTGCGTACGGCGATTGTGCGCGCGGCGCGGGATCGCGCTTCATCGCGCGATCACCGATCGCCGGCTCGAAGCAGGCCGCGTAGAACACCAGCCAGCGCAGGTACGTGCCGCGCTGCGGATCATCCAGCGCCGGCGCGAGCTTCGCCTGCCGGAACGCGTCCGCAAGATAGATGAAGATCGCCACGGTTTCGGTGACCATCGTGCCCTTGTGGCGGATCGCCGGCACCTTGCCCATCGGGTTGAGCGCCAGGTATCCGGGCGCGAGCTGCGCGTTCTTGCGGAAGTCGAGCACATGCTGCTCGAAGGCGACGCCCAATTCCTCCAGCAGCGCGCGCGTCATGGCGGCACGGCTGTGCGGGTTGTGGAAAAACACGAGATCGGATGAGGGATTCATGATGCGGATTCCTGATGGGATGGTCTTGCCTGACGGTGGGCGCGACGGACTCAAGCAGCCAGCGCTTCCGCCAATTCACGTGCCTGGTCGGCGGCGAGCGCGTCGTCCAGTTCACGCGCACGCCGGATCGCCGGCCGCGCCTGCACGCGCGCGGCATATGCCCGGAATACCGGCCAGTCCGGCACCAGCTTCATCATCAGTCCGAAGTTCAGTGCACCGCCCCACAGCACGTCGGCCGCGCTGAAGCGTTCGCCCAGCAACCACGGACCGCGCTCGAGTTGTGCGGCCACCACGTGCATCACGCTGTCGTAATCGCCGTAGCCGCACTGCATCGGCGGCACGGGTTCGCGCTTGCGCGAGAAATCCATCATCGCCGGCTCGAAGCACGATCCGTAGAACACCATCCAGCGCAGATACGCGCCGCGCAAGGAATCGCCGGGCGGCGGCGCAAGTTCCTTCTCCGGATACAGGTCGGCGAGGTGCAGCAGGATCGCGGGCTGCTCGGTGACCAGCACGCCTTCATCGCGGATCGCCGGCACCTTGCCCATGGGATTGATGGCCAGGTAATCCGGCGTGCGTTGCTCGCCGGCCGCGAGGTTCAACGCGACCATGTCATAGGGCGCGCCAAGTTCCTCCAGCATCGCGCGAGTGGCGCTGGAGCGGCTGTGCGGCGCATGGAAGAAAACGATCGGGGAATGCGGGTGCATGGTCGGAACTCCTTCGGCGTGGCTTGCGGGAACGGAACGGGACGGACACGGGTTTGCCGGACGCGTGGAGGCTGCGGGCAAA
>DATEKI010000155.1:0-5528 GCA_035277545.1 Rhodanobacteraceae bacterium
ACCAAGGGCGGCATCATGCAGTTGATGGAATCGATCGCGCAGGAACTGGCGCCGCAGAAAATCCGCGTCAACTCGATCTGCCCCGGCGCCATCGAAACCGCGATCAACCAAAAGGCCTGGGACACGCCGCAGGCCGCCGCCTCGCTCGAAAAGCTGATCCCGTTCGGACGCATCGGCATTCCCGCCGATATCGCCAAGGTCGCCGCATGGCTCGCGTCGGACGAATCCGACTACATCGTCGGCGCCTCGATCTACGTCGATGGCGGCATGACGCTGTATCCGGGGTTTGCGACGGGGGGATGAGGAATCGCTGCATAATCTGCTGCGCCCGTCAGCTCGCGCGCCGACGGTGCTCGCAATGCTCACGTACTGGCGTGTACGCTCCGCTTGCTGCGCTCCGGCGTCACGCAATCACGGAGCTCTTTCGCCATGGATGGCGTTGTTCGCTCGCGACGGTTCTTCAGCGATTCCGCCGATGACGGGAAGTCCGAAATGTGGGCAACAACGAACCACCGCTGCCCTCAACGCCGCTTGCGCACCGGGTTGCCCGGTTTCGGCTTCGTCGGTTTCTTGGGCTTCGGCTTCGGTTTTTTCGGTTTTTTCGGTTTCTTGGGCTTCTTGTGATGACGGCCTGGCGCCGGAGCGCTGCCAGTGCCCGACAACGCGGTGAGCAGCACCGTGCCGTCCGGGCTGCCCCAACCGGTGCAGGCATCCCAGCCCGTGCCCGCCTGATACGCGCCGTTATTGCCTTGGGTGATGTCGCGGAATCCGTTGCCGTCGGTTGCATACAACGCGGCATTGGCGAACCCCAACGACTTGCCCAGTTGCTGGTTCAGACGCGCGATCAACGCGGCCCACAGTGGCGCAACGGCGCTGGTGCCGCCGACCACTTCGCTCTGGCCATCGACCAGCACGTCGTAGCCCGTCAGCGGATCGGCGTTGCCGGCGACATCCGGCACGCCGCGTCCGGCAAAACCGTTCGGCGCCGCGGGCACGTTCGCGCCGGCCTGCCACGTCGGCAACGCGAACACCGCGCTGACGCCGCCGCCGGTGGCGCCTTCGTTGGCCGCGCTTTCGTTCCACACCACTTCACTGGTGATGGTGGTGCCGCTGGACATCAACGCGGTGCCGCCACAAGCCAGCGTCGACGCGCTCGAAGCCGGATAGTCCACGTGCGGCTGACCATCGCTCTCGCCATCGCCGGAACCTCCGTCGCCGGCGGCCACGCTGACCGTGACGCCCAGCGCAGCCGCGTCTTCCAGCGCGGTTTCCATCGCGTTGCGCGATGTCGTGCTCCAACTGTCCTCGGGTCCGCCCCAACTGATCGACATCACCGTGGCGGGCTGGCTGCTGCTGTGCGCGGCCTGCGAAATCGCGTCATAGAAACCCTGGTCGGTGTTGGGCGCGAAGTACACGACGAACGTTGCCGCGGGCGCCAGCGCACCGGCAACCTCGATGTCCAGCATCACTTCCGCATCCGCACTGGAACCGGGCTGGTTGCTGCCGCCGTCAACGGACACCGCGCTGACCGATGGCGTGTTCAAACCGAGCCCGCTGAAATACGTGTCCAGATCGGATTGCTGGTAACCGCCGCCGAGTTCGATGATCGCGATGGTCTGGCCGGTGCCGTCGCCGGCGGGGAAAGCGTAGAGCTGGCCGATCTGCACCGGCGTGTAGGTCGCGGCGGGCTGCGCCTGCGCGATCCTGAAATGCGGATGCGCGACCGGGCGCCGATCCAGCCCCAGCACCGCGATCACGGCCGGGTCCGGCAACGCCGGCGGCTTGTCGCAACCGATGAACGACGCGCCGCCGGGCGACATTTCATAGCGCCCGAGCTTGACGCCGAAGGCGCGCTGCAGCGACTGCGCGCTCCCGCGCCAGTGCAAGCTGCGGCACGCCATGTCGCAGGCCTGTTCCTGCATGCCGTGTTTGGCCCCAAAGGCTCGCACGCGCTCCACGTCGGCCGGATCGGCGCCGTAGCGCGCGGCGAAGTCCGTGCGCGGCACCCGCGGCATCGGCCGTACCAGCGGCTGGCGACGGCGCAATACCAGCGTCACGTCCATCGCTTCGTCGTTGGCGCAGGCGCCCAGGTAACGCATGGCAGAGGGAAGGTGCCGGCGCGCCGCCGGCCCGGTGTCCTGGATCTTGCGCATGCTGCCTCCCCATGAAACGGTTGCGGGGTTGCGCGCAAGGATGCGCCGGCAATCGTGACGGTCCGGTTACGTTCGGCTGAACGCGGTCAGGCGCGAGTCAGGCTGAATGCACCTTGCGCGACAGGTCGTCGGCCGCGCGCAGGAACTCCGCGCACAACGCTTCCATGCCGGCGCGGTCTTCGTCATTGAAGCGGGCGAGGTTCGGCGAATCGACGTCCCATACGCCGAGCAGCGAACCGTCGGCACGGACCAGCGGCACCACGATTTCCGAGCGCGAGGCACTGTCGCAATAGACGTGGTTGGGGTGGGCGGCAACGTCTTCCACCACCTGCGTCGCACGGGTTTCGGCGGCGATGCCGCACACCCCGCGCCCCAGTGCGATGCGGATGCAGGCCGGCCTCCCCTGGAACGGCCCCACCACCAGTTCGCCGGCATCGAGAAAATAGAAGCCGCACCAGTTGATGTCCGGCAGCGCGTTGAAAACCAGCGCCGCGAAATTGGCGGCGTTGGCGACGAGGTTGGTTTCGCCGTGCAACAGCCCGCGCGCCTGCTGCGTGAGTTCGGCGTACAGGGTCGGCTTGTCGGTGGCGGTGATGGGGGTGGCTTCGAACATTTTGGATGTCTTCGCTGAGGTCGGCGTTTGGCTTGAGCGGCGCGCCTTCTGCGCGCTGCCGAACGAGGGCTTTGATTGAGTTGAACGGCGCGCTTTCTTTGGCCCTCTGAGCGAGGGGTTTTGATTGAGTTGAGCGGCGTGCGCCTTCTGCGCGTCCGCTCGAACGAAATGCCCTCTATTATCGCGCGATGTCCGATTCCGCGCCGCTGACCCCCGCCGAATTGCGCAGCGACCGCGCCGAAAGCGCGCGCCTGGACAACTTCGTGGACGGCGCTTTCGCGTTCGCGATCACGTTGCTGGTGATCAGCGGCGCCAGTTTGCCGCGCAACGTCGCGGCCCTCGAACACGCACTGCGCGGCATCCCGGCATTCGCGGCCTGTTTCGCGCAACTGGCCATCTTCTGGCACGGCCACGTGCGCTGGCGCGACACCGTGCAGCTTGCCGACGGGACCAGCCTGCGTCTTTCACTGCTGCTGGTGTTCTTCGCCTTGATCTTCGTGTTTCCGCTGCACCTGGTGTATGCCAGCTTTTTCAGCGCCATGACGCATGGCTGGCTGTCACCTGACTTCGCCCTCGCGAGCATCAGCCTGCAGGCGCTGGCGGCGTTGTTCGCGTGCTACGGCTTGTCCTATGCCTGCATGGCAGGCACGCTTGCCTTGCTGTCCCGGCACGGCGTGCGCAACGGGAACCTGACGTACGCCGACGCGATTTCGGTGCACATCAGCATGGTGGCGTGGGCGTATTACGCGGGAATCGGGCTGCTGTCGGCGCTGATCGCGATGGTGGCGCTGGCGACGGGTGCCGGGTGGCTGATCGCGGTGGCCGGATTCAGCTACGCGCTGCTCGGATTCACCCATGGCATCGCAAACCGCTATCGTGCGCGCATCGGACAAGGACAGAACCCATGAAGGCGAAGGGCGTATTCATCACGGGCACCGACACGGGCGTCGGCAAGACCTGGGCGGCCTGCTCGCTGCTGCATGCGTTGCGCGCGGCCAACATGCGCGCGACCGGCATGAAACCGGTCGCCAGCGGTTGCACCGAAACCCCGGATGGCCTGCGCAGTGACGACGCGTTGTCGCTGATCGCGGCGAGCGATCCCAAGCCGGAGCATTACCAGGACTGCAACCCGTTCGCCTTCGCACCGCCCGTATCACCGCACATCGCGGCCGCGGAAGTGGAAGAGGAAGTGACGCTGCCGCCGATCGAGGACGCCTACGACCGCATCGCGATCATGCACGGCGACGCGATCGTGGTGGAGGGCGTCGGCGGCTGGCTGGCGCCGATATCCGAGTCGCTGCGGGTCAGCGCCATCCCGCGCCACCTGCAGTTGCCGGTGATCATGGTGGTCGGGCTGAAACTCGGCTGCTTGAACCACGCCCAGCTCACCGCGCGGGCGATCCGCGCCGACGGTTGCGAGTTGCTGGGCTGGATCGGCAACCGCATCGATCCCGATCTGCTGCACCCGAAGGAAAACCTGGTCACCCTGAATCGCTCGCTCGCGGCGCCGTGCCTGGGCGTCATCGGCCACGGCATCGAACCCGTTTCCGCGGCCGCCTCCCTGCGCGACGCGGCCGACGCGGTGCGCGAACTCAAACCATGACCTGCAAGCTGTGCGGCGGCGCCACCGCGCCGTTCGGCGAACTGACGATGCTGGGCCGTCATCGCGCGCGGTACCGGCGGTGCACTTCGTGCGGCTACGTGTTCGTCGAGGATCCGACCTGGCTGGACGAGGCGTACGCAGACCATGCGATCGCCGCGCTCGACACCGGCATCGTGGTGCGCAACCTGTGGCTGGCGGATGCGGTCGATGCGCTGTTGCGCTGGCGTTTCCGCGGCGTGCGGACCGCACTCGATTACGGCGCGGGTACCGGCCTGTTCGTGCGGTTGATGCGCGATCGCGGCCATGATTTCCGCTGGAGCGACCCGCATTGCGAAAACCTGTTTGCGCTGGAATTCGAGGCCGGCGACACGGCGGCTTTCGACTTGGTCACCTGCTTCGAGGTCGCCGAACACCTGACCGATCCGCTGCCGGTGTTCCGGGAACTGGCGGAACGCGCGCCGATCCTGATCTTCACCACCGAGCTGCTGCCGGCGCACGACAACCGCCCAGGCGAATGGCATTACTACGCGCCCGAAACCGGCCAGCACGTCGGATTTTTCACGACCGCGAGTCTGCAAGGTTTGGCAAACAAGCTGGGCCGCCACTTCGCGAGCGACGGCCGGATGCTGCACGCCTTCACGGCCGAACCGCTCGATCCGCGCTGGCTGCGCGTGGTCGCGAAACAGCGCCGCGCCCGCCGGCTGCTGAAGCTCACGCGCAAACGGCCATCGCTGACCTGGAGCGATGCCGAATCCCTGGCGCGGGCGTTGCGCGAGCGGCAATCCGCCAACACGCCCTCGTGATTCGAATTTGCTCGTCATCCCGGAATACTCGCGCCATCCATGGCGCTCGCGCTACGCACCGCCTCGGGCGTTCGCGTTTGCAATCCTGCAAACGCAGTCGCGAAGCGATATCCGGGACCCAACGACTTTGCATTTCAATTGCGTGGCGAAAGTCACTGGGTCCCGGCTCTCGCCGGGATGACGAGTAGCGTTGTCAACCCGCAGGCGTGGTGCCGGCCGCCGATTTGGGCCGCATGTCGGGCGGCGCCTTGTCCAGCCCCGGTGGTTGCGGCGGCAGGTTCAACGGATGCGCATGGATTTCCTTCTGCAGCACCTCGATCGCCTTGTCGAGCTGCGGATCCTTGCCGGCGAGTTGC
>DATEKI010000156.1:0-3789 GCA_035277545.1 Rhodanobacteraceae bacterium
GACAAGCGCGCCCACGTGGCCTGCGAAACCATGGTCAAGACCGGCGTCGCGATCGTGTCGGGCGAAGTGACCACCGACGCGTGGGTGGACATCGAGGCGCTGGCGCGCAAGGTGATCCTCGGCATCGGCTACGACTCGTCCGTGGTCGGCTTCGACGGCGCGACCTGCGGCGTGCTGAACCTGATCGGCAAGCAGTCGCCCGACATCAACCAGGGCGTGGCGCGCAAGAAGCCGGAAGAACAGGGTGCGGGCGACCAGGGCCTGATGTTCGGCTACGCCTGCAACGAGGCGCCGGAATTCATGCCCGCACCGATCTATTACTCGCACCGGCTGGTCGAGCAGCAGGCCAAGGTGCGCAAGGCCGGCAAGCTGAAGTGGCTGCGCCCGGACGCGAAGTCGCAGGTCACCCTGCATTACAACGACGACCACACGGTCGCCGGCTTGGACGCGGTGGTGCTGTCGACCCAGCACGATCCGGAAGTGAAGTACGCCGACCTCGTGGAAGGCGTGCGCGAACACATCCTGAAGCCCGTGCTGCCGAAGAAGTGGTACGCCGCGTTGCCGAAGAACAAGGTGCACATCAACCCGACCGGCAAGTTCGTGATCGGCGGGCCGGTGGGCGACTGCGGCCTGACCGGGCGCAAGATCATCGTCGATACCTACGGCGGCATGGCCCGCCACGGCGGCGGTGCGTTCTCGGGCAAGGATCCTTCCAAGGTCGACCGCTCGGCCACCTATGCCGCGCGCTACGTCGCGAAGAACATCGTCGCGGCCGGCATCGCGGATCGTTGCGAAGTGCAGATTTCCTACGCGATCGGCGTGGCTGAGCCGACCTCGATTTCGGTGACCACGTTCGGCACCGGCAAGATCAGCGACGACAAGATCGAGAAGCTGATCCGCGCGCACTTCGACCTACGCCCGTACGGCATCATCAAGATGCTCGACCTGATCCATCCGATCTACCAGTCCACCGCATCGTACGGCCACTTCGGCCGCAAGCCGTTCCAGCTCACCTACAAGTGGGAAGACCGCGAGAACGGCAAGTTGGTGAAGAAGTCGGAAACCGCGACGGCGTTTTCGTGGGAAGCCACCGACCGTGCCGAAGCCCTGCGCAAGGCGGCGAAGATCAAGTAACGATCGATTGCCGGCAGCACCCAAAAAACGGGCCGCGTCGCGGCCCGTTTTTCTTGCACGCGTATCCATGAGGCAGAGCGGCGCTCCGCTGCGCGCCGCCCCGCCGCGTGAACCCCGGCGACCGCGATGGTCAACCGGCCCGCGGTGTCCTTTTGCGCAGGTCCCGCGACCGGCGCCATGCGAAAAGGCCGAGCACGGCAGCGCCAAACAACCAGAAGAAGTTCGGCTCCGGCACGGATGCGGTGGCGAACGGCGCGAAGGGCAGCACTTCGTAACCGTCGGCTGTTGGTTGAATGACCTTTATTCCGTAGGTGAGCCCGCTTACGAACGGCGGAAATACGCCTGCCGCGGGATCGACGACCCCGAAGCTCCAAAGGTCGACGAAATTGCCGTTGTCGAGCGCGAACATCACGCCCATCAAGTCCAGGAACCCACCGGAGAACGGATACACGGGCGTACCGTCCACGAGACAGATCAACGGCGAACCGCCCAGATAGAACAGGTTGTTATAGGAAACCCCGTCGTGATCCCCATACCCCGGGATCGAAAACAGGCTGTAGCTGTCGGGCAGCACCTCCCCGGGCGGCGGCGTGGCGTGGTTGAGCGCTTGCACGCCGGTGATTGCCGCGCCGTTGAAAGTGCCGGTTGCGCCGGTGATCGCCATGGGCGGATGGCTGGGGTCAACCTCATCACCAGCACCCGCGGGTCCGACCGTCAGGTCGGCGTACCCACTCCCTGCTGCTCCGCTGAAGTGGATCCGCACCACGTCGGCGTTGGCGTTGGACCCGAATGCAACCATCGCCAGAAGCGCACAGCCGGCCAGAAGCCGGGTCTTGATGGAACCTCGCATTCTCACGTTCATCGTTTGAACCCTCCCCGAAACATGGTCCCCCTGAACGCGCCTTGCGGCAACGCGGGAAAGCATCTGGCATGCCAACCCGGCAACTCATTGTTTGCCTTGCGTTATAAGGTGTGCTCAATGGATTGAACGCAGGAACTTTTGTAAGAAACTCCGACGCCCGGCCACATTGATAAGTGGACGACCAAGACCGATGCTACCGAGGCATGGCCCCTGCCATTCATCCCTTCATCGCGACAAAAAGATATAATGGACGATCCGCCGAGGGGCGTTGCGACTCCGGGCAATCCGGAGCCAGGCTCGGCGCGGCTCTTCCTTCCAACCGCGCCCGTTCAAGAGTCGATCCGACTCCAACAACGGAGCAGTCCCATGAATGCTGTCGCCAAAGATTCCGCGCAACACGATTACAACGTCCGCGACCTGTCGCAAGCCGACCTCGGCCGCAAGCGCATCACCATGGCCGAGCAGGAAATGCCTGGCCTGATGCAGATCCGCGCCCGCTACGCGCCGCAAAAACCGCTGAAGGGCGTGCGCGTCACCGGTTCCCTGCACATGACCAAGGAGACCGCGGTGCTGATCGAGACGCTCACCGCGCTCGGCGCTTCGGTGCGCTGGGCCTCCTGCAACATCTTCTCGACCCAGGACGATTGCGCCGCCGCGATTGCGGCCAGCGGCGTGCCGGTGTTCGCGTGGAAAGGCGAGACGCTGGAGGAGTACTGGCAGTGCACGCTGGATGCATTGACGCATCCGGGCATGACCGGTCCCGAATTGATCGTCGACGACGGCGGCGATGCGACGCTGCTGATCCACAAGGGCGTCGAGATGGAAGACGGTTCGAAGTGGGTGGACGAAAAAGGCGCCAACCACGAGGAGCAGATCATCAAGGATCTGCTGAAGAAGACCCGCACGGAGCGTCCCGGCTTCTGGAAGAAGGTCGCGTCCGAATGGCGCGGCGTGTCCGAGGAAACCACCACCGGCGTGCATCGCCTGTACCAGCTCGCCGAGGCCGGCAAGCTGCTGGTGCCCGCGATCAACGTCAACGACTCGGTGACGAAATCCAAGTTCGATAATTTGTATGGCTGCCGCGAATCGCTGGCCGACGGCATCAAGCGCGCCACCGACCTGATGGTCGCGGGCAAGGTCGCGGTCGTGTGCGGCTACGGCGACGTCGGCAAGGGCTGCGCGCATTCGCTGAAGGGCTTCGGCGCGCGCGTGATCGTCACCGAGATCGACCCGATCTGCGCGCTGCAGGCCGCGATGGAAGGCTTCCAGGTCGCGACCGTCGAGGACACGCTGGGCCACGCCGACATCTACGTCACCACCACCGGCAACCGCGACGTGATCACGCTGGAGCACATGCAGAAGATGAAGAACCACGCGCTGGTGTGCAACATCGGCCACTTCGACAACGAGATCCAGGTGGACCGGCTGCAGAAGGCCGCGAAACAGACCAACATCAAGCCACAGGTCGATCTCTACACCTTCCCCGAAGGCAATTCGATCTACCTGCTGGCCGAAGGCCGCCTCGTGAACCTCGGCTGCGCGCACGGCCACCCGTCGTTCGTGATGTCGAACTCGTTCTCCAACCAGACCCTTGCGCAGATCGACCTGTGGGCCAACAAGGACAAGTACGGAAAGAAGGTCTATCGCCTGTCCAAGAAACTGGACGAGGAAGTCGCGCGCCTGCACCTGGAACAGATCGGTGTGAAACTCACGAAGCTTTCGAAGGACCAGGCCGACTACCTCGGCGTGCCGGTGGAAGGGCCGTACAAGGCCGACCACTACCGCTACTGATC
>DATEKI010000157.1:0-2817 GCA_035277545.1 Rhodanobacteraceae bacterium
AGGAACGGCACCAGCGCCGCCGCCACCGACACGGTCTGCATCGGCGACACGTCCATGTAGTTGATCTCGGACACCGGACGCAATTCGGACTCGCCCTTGAAGCGGCAGGACACGAATTCCTCGGTGAACTTGCCGTGCTTGTCCAGCGGCGAGTTCGCCTGCGCGATCACGTAGTTGCCTTCCTCGATCGCCGACAGGTAATCGACCTCGTCGGTGACCTTGCCGTTGGTGACCTTGCGATAGGGCGTTTCCAGGAAGCCGTAGTGGTTGGTGCGCGCGTACACGGCCAACGAGTTGATCAGGCCGATGTTCGGGCCTTCCGGCGTTTCGATGGTGCAGACGCGGCCGTAATGGGTCGGATGCACGTCGCGCACTTCGAAGCCCGCGCGCTCGCGCGTGAGGCCGCCCGGCCCCAGCGCCGAGACGCGGCGTTTGTGGGTGACTTCCGACAGCGGGTTGTTCTGGTCCATGAACTGCGACAGCTGCGAGGAGCCGAAGAACTCCTTCACCGCCGCCGCGACCGGCTTGGCGTTGATCAGGTCCTGCGGGCCAAGGTTGTCGGCTTCGGCCAGCGACAGGCGCTCCTTGACCGCGCGCTCGACGCGCACCAGGCCGATGCGGAAGGCGTTCTCGGCCATTTCGCCGACGCTGCGCACGCGGCGGTTGCCGAGGTGGTCGATGTCGTCCACGGTGCCGTGGCCGTTCTTGATGTCGATCAGCACGCGCAGCACGTCGAGGATGTCGGAGGTGTCGCCCTGCGCCTCGACCAGCTTGACCGCGTCGTCTTCCTTGCGCGTCGAGAAATACTTGTGGTCGTACAGCACCGACGGACCCGTCACCGAATCGCGGCCGACGCGGCGGTTGAACTTCATGCGGCCGACCGTCGAGAGGTCATAGCGCTCGAAGGTGAAGAACAGGTTGTGGAACAGGTTCTGCGCGGCCTCTTTCGTCGGGGGCTCGCCCGGACGCATCATCCGGTAGATTTCGACCAGCGCTTCCAGCTGCGTGTGGGTCGGATCGGCACGCAGGGTGTTGGAAATGTAGGGACCGCGATCGAGGTCGTTGACGAACAGCGTCGCGATCGTGTCGATGCCAGCCTCGCGGAATTTCCCGATCAGCTCTGCCGTCAGCTCGTCGTTGGCCGAAGCCAGCAACTCGCCCGTCTTCGCATCGACGATGTCGTTCGCGAGGATGCGACCGACCATGTAGTCGTCCGGCACTTCCAGCGTGGTGATCTTGGCGTTCTTCAGCTCACGCACGTGGCGCGCGGTGATGCGCTTGTCCTTCTCGACCAGCACCTTGTCGCCGGCGACGAGATCGAAGTTCAGCGTTTCACCACGCAGGCGCTCGGGCACCAGCGCCAGCTCGGCGTGGCCTTCCTTGCCGAGATGGAACACGTTGTGCTCGAAGAAGATGTCCAGCATCTCTTCGTTGGTGTAGCCCAGCGCGCGCAGCAGGATCGTCACCGGCAATTTGCGGCGACGGTCGATGCGGGTGAACAGCACTTCCTTCGGATCGAATTCGAAATCGAGCCACGAACCGCGGTACGGGATCACGCGCGCGTTGAACAGCAGCTTGCCGGATGAGTGCTGCTTGCCCTTGTCGTGGTCGAAGAACACGCCGGGCGAACGGTGCAGCTGCGAAACGATGACGCGCTCGGTGCCGTTCACGATGAAGGTGCCGGTTTCGGTCATGAGCGGGATCTCGCCCATGTAGACCTCCTGCTCCTTCACCAGCTTGGTGACCTTGCGCGAAGCCGGGCTGTCCTTGTCGTAAATGACCAGGCGCACCTTGACGCGCAGCGGCGCGCCGTAGCTCATGCCGCGCTGGCGGCATTCGCGTTCGTCGAACGCCGGTTCACCGAAGTGGTAGTCGACGAATTCCAGTTCCGCATTGCCGGAGTGGCTGCGGATCGGGAACACGGATTTCAGCGCGGCCTCGAGGCCGGTGTCCTGGCGCGC
This sequence comes from Rhodanobacteraceae bacterium, assembly GCA_035277545.1. Classification (GTDB taxonomy): domain Bacteria; phylum Pseudomonadota; class Gammaproteobacteria; order Xanthomonadales; family Rhodanobacteraceae; genus 66-474. Next base: position 1,962 of record DATEKI010000157.1, read on the forward strand.
GTTCGGCGCGACGCCGGCCTGCAGGAAATCCTTGTAGGAATCGGTCTGGATGGTCAGCAGGTTGGGCACGCCGAGGACCGGCGGGCGCTTGCCGAAATCCTTGCGGATGCGCTTCTTTTCGGTGAAGGAATAGGTCGTCATGGATGCTACCGCCTCGTTCTGAAGGTCAGGGCCGCTCGCGGGCCCGGAAACGTGGTGGAGCTGTCACGAAGGAAGTCGCTGGTATTGCCGGCACCAGCACGCCCGTCTGCTGCTACTTCGTGTGAACAACTCGAATCTGGTTATTTGCAACCTGCTTCTGCAACGGCCGAAGGCCGGGGACTTTCGATCCCCAGCCTTGGTTTCGTCATCTGGTGTAGGAGCGCGCCATGCGCGCGATCCATTTTGCGTCGCGGCCATGGGCCGCTCCTACACACATGGCGCGTCCTGCGCTTATTTCAATTCCACCTTGGCACCGGCCGCTTCGAGATCCTTCTTCATCTTCTCGGCGTCTTCCTTGCTGGCGCCTTCCTTGACGGTCTGCGGCGCGCCTTCCACCAGATCCTTGGCCTCCTTGAGGCCCAGACCGGTGATCGCACGCACGGCCTTGATCACTTCGACCTTCTTCTCGCCGACCGCTGCCAGCACGACGTTGAACTCGGTCTTCTCTTCGGCGGCGGCGCCGCCACCACCGGCGGCAGGCGCGGCGGCCACGGCGACGGGGGCTGCAGCGGAAACGCCGAACTTCTCTTCCATCGCCTTGACCAGCTCCATCACCTCGACGAGGGTCTTGGACGAGATGGCTTCGATGATGTCTTCATTGCTGAGGGACATGGGGTTGCTCCTGAAACTTTGAAAGGTTGATTGGGAAAAAACT
>DATEKI010000158.1:0-2418 GCA_035277545.1 Rhodanobacteraceae bacterium
AACCATACTTGCGCGCAAGCGTGAGGAAGTCGCGGAACGCAAGGCGCGCATCCCACTCGCCGAGCTACGCGCCCGCCATGCGGATGCGCCGCCAGCGCGCGGATTCGCTGCGGCGGTGCGCAGGCGTGTGGCGGCAGGGCAACCCACGGTCATTGCGGAGATCAAGAAGGCAAGTCCGTCGAAAGGCCTGATCCGGGCCGATTTCGACCCAGCCGCGATCGCGCGCAGTTACGAGAGCGGTGGCGCGACCTGCCTGTCGGTGCTCACCGACGTCGACTTCTTCCAGGGCAGCGATGCGTACTTGCGCGAGGCGCGCGAGGCGTGCACGCTGCCGGTGTTGCGCAAGGATTTCACCGTCGACGTTTACCAGGTGCACGAGGCACGCGCGATCGGCGCGGACGCGATCCTGCTGATCGCAGCCGCGCTGGACAATGCAGTGCTGGTGAACCTGCACGCGCTGGCCATCGAATGCGGGCTCGACGTACTGGTGGAGGTCCACAATCCGGTTGACTTGCAACGCGCGCTGATGCTGACGAACCCGCCGCGCACGCTGATCGGTATCAACAACCGCGACCTGCGTACATTCGAAACCAGCATCGAAACCACGCTATCGCTGAAGGAAGCCGTGCCGCACGACCGTCTGCTGGTGACCGAAAGCGGCATCGCCACGCGCGACGACGTGGCTCGCCTGCGCGCGGCCGGCGTGAATGCGTTCCTTGTCGGCGAAACGTTCATGCGCGCGGCCGAGCCCGGTGCGGAGCTCGCGAAGCTGTTCGCGGGAGCGTGACGCAATGGAACAGGGGGCGATGGAAACGGCGCAGCGCGTCGTGCTGTTCGATTTCGATGGTGTCCTGATCCGCGGCGACACGTTCGGGATGTTCATGCGCGACCGCTACGCACGTGCCCCCTGGCGCAAGGGCCTGGTGTTGCTGCTCAGCCCGTGGTTGCTGCTGGCGTTGCCGTTCTCGCGGCGGCGCGTACTGCGCTCGTTGGTGCATCTTGGATTGCTTGGACTGGACGAAGCGCGTTACCGGGATCTGGCGCAGGCGTTCGCGGTTGCCTTGGTGCGACAACCAGGGCATTTCCTGCGTGAGGGATTGGGTGCATTGCGTCGGCACCAGGCCGCCGGCGATCGCGTCTTGATCGTCACGGGCTGCGAGGAGTCGCTCGTGCACGGCGTGTTGGCCGAACTGGGCGTCACCGATGTAGAGGTGCTGGCGTCGCGCTTGCGCGCGGGCCGGTTCGGCATGCGCTCGGCTTGGCACAACGTAGGCCGGCGCAAGGTGGAACTGCTGGCACGGCACGGCATCGAGGCGTGGCAGCTGGCCTACAGCGATTCCAGCCAGGATCTGCCGATGCTCGCGCTGGCCACGGAAGCCGTGCTGGTCAATGCGACACCCAAGCTCTGCAAGCGGGTGGAAAAGGCGTTGGGGCGTTCCATCGCACGCGTCCATTGGGGCTGAGCGTCTTCGATGTTCGCGCGGGAAGCACATTCCCCCGGAGCTTCGCGCTCGTGCCCCGCGCGTGTCGGCTATCGCTCCGCCCCTTCCTGCGGAAGGGGGTGACAAGAGCAAGCCCCTTGGGGGGGGGCGTGGTCCTGTTTACCTCGTACCCCGGACGACGATCGTTTTCCCCGACACGTCGATCCCGCCGTCGGTTTCGAGCTGCTTCAGGACCCGGCCAGCCATTTCGCGTGAGCAGCCGACGATGCGCGAAAGCTCCTGCCGCGAGATGCGGATCTGCGTGCCGTCCGGATGGCTCATCGCGTCGGGCTCCTGGCACAGGTCCAACAGCGTGCGGGCGATGCGGTTGGTAACGTCCATGAACGCCATGCGGCTGACCTGCCGCGAAGTGCGCAGCAGTCGATGCGTCAATTGCAGTCCGATCGCGAACAGGATGCGTGGGCAATCCTCGCGCAACGGACCGGCAAACAACTGGAACAGCTTGTCGTAGCCGATTTCCGCCAGCTCGCAGGTGCTGCGGGTGCGGATGAGCACTTCGCGCTGCGCCTGCTCGACGAACAAGCCCATCTCGCCGATGAATTCTCCCCGGTTGATGTAGGCCAGGATCAATTCGCGCCCCTGCTCGTCCTCGCTGCACACGGTGACCGAGCCATCGATCACGTAGAACAGCGTGTTGGCGGGGTCGCCCGGCCTGAGGATGGCTGTCTTGCCGGGGTAGCGGCGTCGATGGCACTGTTCCAACAGCCGCTGCATCGCCGCGGGGTCGGGCGCAAGCATCGGGGGAGCTAGCGACCGTTCGTAGACTTGCTGGAGGAGGTAGCGCAATTCAGACATTTGGTCTTTGCACTGCGTCACACTTTGCGTGTGCGAGTCTAGCACCTTTGTGAAATTTTCCACACATTACCAGAGAGAAAGCCCAAAGGGATGCGTTGCCCTCCACTTTCCCGCATACTTC
>DATEKI010000159.1:0-3327 GCA_035277545.1 Rhodanobacteraceae bacterium
CGTCGCGCCGACCGCATCATCGACATCGGCCCGGGCGCCGGTGTCCACGGCGGCGAAGTGGTGGCCGAGGGCAAGCTGGACGACATCCTGAAAGCGCCGCGCTCGCTGACCGGCCAGTACCTGTCCGGCAAGCGTGCGATCGACGTGCCGCAACTGCGCCGCCAGCCGGATCCCAAGCGCGTGCTGAAACTGAAGGGCGCACACGGCAACAACCTGCAGCACGTCGATCTGGAAATCCCGGCCGGGCTGTTCACCTGCATTACCGGCGTGTCGGGTTCGGGCAAATCCACGCTGATCAACGACACGTTGTTCCGCATCGCCGCGGTGGAATTGAACGGCGCGTCCGCACAACCCGCGCCGTACGAATCGATCGAAAAACTCGACCTGTTCGACAAGGTGCTGGACATCGACCAGTCGCCGATCGGACGCACGCCACGTTCCAATCCCGCGACGTACACAGGCGTGTTCACGCCGCTGCGCGAACTGTTCGCGCAAGTGCCGGAATCGCGGGCGCGCGGCTACCAGGCCGGACGTTTCAGCTTCAACGTCAAGGGTGGCCGCTGCGAAGCCTGCGAAGGCGACGGCTTGATAAAAGTTGAAATGCACTTCCTGCCGGACGTGTACGTGTCCTGCGATGTCTGCCACGGCAAGCGCTACAACCGCGAGACGCTGGAGATCCTGTACAAGGGCTACACCATCGCCGACGTGCTGGACATGACAGTCGAGCAGGCGCTGGAGGTGTTCGCGCCAGTGCCGCAGATCGCGCGCAAACTCGAAACGCTGATGGACGTGGGGCTCGGCTACATCAAGCTGGGCCAGAGCGCGACGACACTGTCGGGTGGCGAAGCGCAGCGCGTGAAACTCTCTAAGGAACTGTCGCGCCGCGACACCGGCAACACGTTGTACATCCTCGACGAGCCGACCACCGGCCTGCACTTCCACGACATCGAACAACTGTTGCGCGTGCTGCACCGCCTCGTGGATGGCGGCAGTACGGTGGTCGTGATCGAGCACAACCTGGACGTGATCAAGACCGCCGACTGGATCGTCGACCTCGGTCCCGAAGGCGGCGCCGGCGGCGGACGCATCATCGCCGCGGGGACGCCCGAAGACATCGCGGCAACGAAAGATTCCTACACCGGCCAGTTTCTCGCGCCGGTACTGGAAGCCGCTGCCACGTCGAAACCGTCACGCAGGAAGAAACGCGCGTGAACATCGAGACTCGAGCACTCACTGATTTTGATCGTCATCCCGGAATACTCGCGCCTTCCATGGCGCTCGCCCTTCGGACCGCCTGCGGCGTTCGCGTTTGCAATCCTGCAAACGCAGTCGCGAAGCGATATCCGGGACCCAGCGCCTCTTCGGCCCTTCAGTCGAAGCCCGCAAAGTCACTGGGTTCCGGGTTCCAATGCCGATGAAACCGGCAATGGCCCCGGAATGACGAAAGGAAAAGTCCATATGGCAGACAACAAGCAGAGCCCAGCCAAGCGCACGCCCCACAAACGCGGAAAGACCAGGGCCGCTTTCGAGGGAGCCGTGCCCCGCGTGGATGCGCCAGCCGTTGCAGTGCCCGGTCCTGCGCGCACGCTGGCAACCATTCCCCTGCACGTGCGCTGGCGTGACCTCGACGCGTTCAACCACGTCAACAATTCCTCGTACCTGACCTTCCTGGAGGAAGCGCGCCTGCAATGGCTGCGCGGCGTCCCGGGCGAATGGTTCAACGCCCACGCGATGCCGGTGATGGCGGCGGTGGAACTGCACTACCGCAGGCCGATCGAATGGCCCGCCGAGATCGACGTGCTGCTTTCCTGCGAACGCCTGGGCAATTCTTCGATGACGATCGGCAACCGCATCGTCGACCGCAGCGATCACGCTTGCGTGTACGCCGACGGCAGCGTGGTGATGGTGTGGGTCGATCCCGCGACCGGCGCGTCGGTGCCGCTGCCACAAGCCATCCGCGCAGCGGTTGCTTGATCACGGAAGTACCTCAGGCCTTGCGAACCGGAGCTCGGCGTCGCATGCCTGCGGCCGTGTCCGTCAACACGGCATCGAGAAACGCCGAAAGCAGCGGTCCGCGATAGCGTTCGCGATGCAGCACCAGCGTCAGGTTGCGCCGCAGATCGAGGAAGGGCGTGCGCAGCACGCACAGCTTTCTGGCCGCACGCGCGTCACCGGTCGCGGCCTCCGGCAGGCATGCGATGCCCAATCCGGCGATCACGGCCTGCTTGATCGCCTCGCTCTGCCCCAGCTCCAGGACACCGGCGGCAGCCGGCAAGCGTGACAATGCGCGTTCGGCCAGTGCGCGGGTCGCCGATCCACGCTCGCGCAGGATCCAGCGCGCAGCCCTGAAATCTTTCGCCGCAAGCCGTCGCCGCCGCGCCAGCGGGTGGTCCGGACGCACGCACACGACCAACCGGTCCTCGCGCCACGGGATCATTTCGATATCGGCGTGCGGCACCGCACCCTCCACGCAGCCCACGTCCAACGCGAAACGACGCACGTCCGCGACGATGGCCTCGGTGTTCGCGATGGCGAGGTGCAAGGCGACTCCCGGATGCGACCGCGTGAAGCCGCCCAGCAGATCTCCAACCAGGTAGTTGCCGACCGTGTTGCTGGCGCCGATGCGCAGGTCGCCAACCAACGCGACCGTCGCACCCGTCGCGTGCCGCGGCAGATCACGCATGCGGTCCAGGACTTCCTGCGCGCGAGGCAGCAGCGCCATGCCGTGTTCGTTCAGCACCAGGCGCCGACCGATCCGGTCGAACAGGCGCTTCCCGAGCAGGCGCTCGAGTTCGGCCAGCGCCATGCTTACCGCCGGCTGGCTCAGGTGCACTGCCTCCGCCGCCGCACGCACCGAACCGGTGGCGGCGATGTGGGCAAACACTTCCAGCTGGCGGGGGCTGATGCTGATCATCATTTTTATTGATTTATCACGTAATCATATTTGAATTTACTTATGTCGTGGCGACTTCGACCATGCGCCCCTGTCGGAGGTCTGCCATGAATGCACTGCCCGAAGCCGCCGTTCCCTCTTCCACAAGCAGCACCACGATCTCGCGCATGCTGCGCAGCATGCCCGGCCTGCTGCTGGCGCTCGGCATCGGGCTTGCGGGGCTGTGGCTGGCCGGGCAGCCGTGGCTGGAGCGCTGGCAGGTCAGCGCACTGACACTGGCGATCGTGCTGGGCATGGCGCTCGGCAACTCATTCGGCGCGCACCTGCCGGCGCGGCTGGCGCCCGGCGTGATCGTCGCGCAACAAAAACTGCTGCGCCTGGGCGTGATCCTGTTCGGCCTGCGCATCACCTTCCAGCAGATCGCCGGCGTCGGT
>DATEKI010000160.1:0-8585 GCA_035277545.1 Rhodanobacteraceae bacterium
GGGCGAACACACCGCCATCGGCACGCGCCACCTCGAAACGCACGCGCGCGCCGTCCCCGTCCAGCGCGATCGTGGCCTCTTCGCCTGGCCGCAACGGTCGCACGAATTTGACATCGAGCTTGCCGACCGCGGTGCCCCGCCACGCTTCCAGCGCCGCCGCAACCCGTTCCAGCACCACCACCCCGGGCACGACCGGATTGCCCGGAAAGTGGCCGGCCAGCGCCGGATGCGCCGGATCGATCCGCAACGCTGCCCGGAACGTGCCGTTCATGGCGCGCCGTCTTCGCCGCGCATCAGCGCGGGCCAGCGCTGCACGATCTGTGCCACGAACCGCCGCACCGGTGGATGCGGGATGTGCCGCATGCGCCAGCGCCGAAAACCGTATTCGCCCGCGAACGCAGCCAGCAACACAATCCAGCAACCGGCTTCGGGATACCATGCCAGCAACGAGCCGGGCAGCGCGAACGGGACCGCTACGCCCAGTGTTGCCAGCCAGCCTCCCGGCACGGCGAGCAATGCGATGAGCAGCGACAGCAACGCCATCGCAGCCAGCAGGCACGCCCAGAACAGCGTGACGCCGCGCGTGTAACCGCGCACCCCCGGCAGGTCCACGCGCGCTTCGCCTTCGATCACGCGCACGAAGCGCGTGACCAGCGGTTCGGTGCCACGCTTCAGCGTCCGCGCGAACAGCCAGGCGATCGCGGACAGGAACACCACCGGCAACGCCATCAACGCGAGCTCGGGATGCCCCGTCAGCGCCGGCGCCAGCAACAGCACGGAGAGTACGAGCCACACCGACAGCGCAACCACGCTGCGGCGTCGCCAGGCCAACGGCAACCATGCCAGCAGCAACAGCGCCGCCGCGGCGAGGCTGAGTCCGTGGCGATGCAACAGGCCGCCCGCCAGCGCCAACACGCCACAGGCCAGCAAAACCAACGGCAGCCACGGCGCGCGCCTCGCGGCAGCGGAAGGGCGTTGAACGGCGGGCGCGGACATGCAAGCTGTGGCGGCGGCAATGGCGATGGAGTCTATATGATAGGTGGTCAACCAGACGGCGCCTGAACCGGCGCGGGCGTTTTCGGGATGGATGGGAACGGCGAAATGGATGGAAGCGGCAGCGCTTCGGCTTTTGACTGCGACGTGCTGGTCATCGGTGGCGGTCCTGGCGGCTCGACGATCTCCACCCTGCTGGCGCGGCGCGGCTGGCGCGTGACGATGCTGGAGAAAACGTCCCATCCACGCTTCCACATCGGCGAATCGCTGCTGCCCGCCAATATCCCGATCTTCGAGGAAATCGGCGCGCTGGAAAAACTGCGCGGGGTCGGCCGCCTGAAACTCGGCGCCGATTTTCCACGCGATGACGGCAGCTACTACACCTTCCGCTTCGACCGTGCGCTGGGCGAAACCCCGGCCTATTCGTTCCAGGTCGTGCGCGAGGACATGGACCAGATGCTGTTCCGGCACGCCAGCGAGAGCGGCGTGGACGCACGCGAGCGGGTGGTGGTGGAGCGCGTGGAGTTCGACCACGCCGGCGTGACCGCATGCATCGATACGGAGGGTTCAAGGTCGCGCCTGCGCACGCGCTACGTGGTGGACGCATCGGGCCGCGAAACCTTCCTCGGCAAGCAACTGAAACTGGTGCAGCGCAGCGGCAAGCACCAGAGCGCGGCGATGTTCGCGCATTACAAGGGCATCGGCTACAACCCCGACGACCCGGGCGGCAACATCATCAGCGTCAACCGCTTCGCACACGGCTGGGCGTGGTTCATCCCGTTGCCGGGCGGCATAACCAGCGTCGGCTGCGTGTGCAAGCCGGGTTACCTGAAGACGCGGCAAGGCGCGAACAACGACGACTTCATGGCCAGGACGCTGGCGATCGTGCCGGGCGCCGGCCAGCGCATGGCCAACGCCGAACGCGTGTCGCCGGTGCGTTTCACCGGCAATTATTCCTACACGTGCAAGCGCATGGCCGGCCACCGCTGGATCCTGGTCGGCGACGCGTGGGCGTTCCTCGACCCGGTGTTCTCGTCGGGCGTGTTCCTGGCAATGTACGGTGCGCGCCGGGCATGCGACGTGGTGGACGGCAGCTTGCGCGAACCCGCGCGCGAAGCGGCGTTGCAGAAGCGCTACGCGCGACACCTGCGCCAGGGCTACGCGCGCTTCGCGTGGTTCATCCAACGCTTCAACTCGCCGGTGATGAAGGCGCTGTTCGCCGATCCGCGCAACGTGCTGCAGGTGGAACAGGGCGTGATCTCGATGCTGGCCGGCGACGTGTTCGACAACAAGCGGGTGCTCTCGAAGCTGCGCATCTTCAAGACCATCTACGCGATCGCCTCGCTGGCCAACGTCCGCCGCTGGGCCGCCGACCTTTTCGACCGCCGCCGGCAGAACCGCATGCAGGTGGCGGCCGATGCCGCGGAATGATCCGGGCGTGATCGAACCCGTCGAACTTCGCGTCGTGACGCCTTTCGGCGAACTCGCCGCGCTGCAATGGGGCGACGCCGGCGCGCCACCAATGCTGGCATTGCACGGCTGGCTGGACAACGCCGCCACCTTCGCGCGGCTGGCGCCGTTGCTGGCGGCACGACATCGCGTGATTGCACTCGACCTGCCCGGCCACGGGCATTCCCCGCACCTGCCGCCAGGCGTGCATCGCTACAACAACCTCGACCAGGTCGATCACATCCTCGATTCCGCCGACGCGCTGGAACTCGAACACTTCGACCTGCTGGGCCATTCGCTGGGCGCGGGCATCGCATCGTTGACGGCCGCCGCCGCGCCTTCGCGTGTCGGCAAACTGGCACTGATCGAAGGCCTGGGGCCGCTCGCGGATGACGGTTCGCAGACACTCGCGCGTTGGCGCGATGCGCACGCGCAGCGGGAAACATCGAGGCGTCGGCCACGCGTGTTCGCGTCCATCGATGCCGCCGTCACCGCGCGTGTTGCGGCAGGAGGGCTCGATGCCGACGAGGCCCGCCCGATCGTCGAACGCAACCTGCGCGAAGTGGCAGGCGGCTACGCTTGGCGCAGCGACCCGCGCCTGCGCCTGGCGACGCCAATGCGCATCGAGGAAATGCAGTTGCGCCGCGTGATCACGGGCATCGCGGCGCCCACCCTGTTGCTGCTGGCCGAGCCCGCGACACCGTACCTGCCATCGGCACTCATGGACGCCCGCGCGGCTTGCGTCGCCGATATCGGCGTCGAGCACATTGCGGGGCCGCATCACGTGCACATCCGGCAATCACCGGAGTGCGCCGAACGCATCCTTGCGTTCCTCGGCTGATGCCGGTCAGCCGGCAGCGTGCGGCACCGCCAGATCAGCGGCCAGCGGCACGCCGTACTTGGCGACGAAATCCGCCGCGGGTTCCGGCTTGCCGAGATGGAACCCCTGGCCGAAGTCGCAGCCCATCTCCTGCAGCAGGCGTTGCGTGGCCGCATCCTCGATGCCTTCCGCGGTAGTTTCGAGTCCCAGGTTATGGGCGAACTGGACGATGGACTCGACCAGCTTGGCCATGCGTCCATCCGCCGCGATGTGCGCGACCAGCGACTTGTCGATCTTCAGTTCCGACGCGGGGAATTTGCTGAGGTAGGTGATGGACGCGTAACCGACACCGAAGTCATCGATCGCGATGCGCACGCCATGCTCGCGCAACTTGCCGAGTACGCGAACGACGCTGTCCACGTCCCCCGCCAGCGCGGTCTCGGTGACCTCCGCGACGATCGCACCAGGCGGCACCCCCCAGATGTTCAGCGCATCCAGCAACTGCTCGGCGACGCCGCCATGCGAAAGCGTGCGCGGCGAAAGGTTCAGCGCAACGCGGAAGCCGGGCAAGCCGCGCAACGCGGACACGTATCGCAACGTCGAGTGGATGCTCCAGCGCGTCAACGACGTGATGAGGTCGTTCTGCTCGGCGAAGGTGACGAAATCGTCCGGGCTGACCGGCCCCACCTTGCGGCTGGTCCAGCGCGCAAGCGATTCCACGCCCACGATCCGCGATTGCGCGAGGTTCCAGATCGGCTGGAAGAACGTGGCCAGCCGGTTGGACTCGATGCTTTCGCGCAACTCGTGGTAATCGATGTTCGCACCCGCATTGCGGGGATCATGGAACGCATAGCGCACGCCGCGCCGCAGCGCGTCGTCCGCCGCCATCTGCGCGTGCCGCCACAACGCATCCGGATCCGTGCCGTCCTGCGGGAACAGCGCGACGCCCATCACCGCGCGGGTCTGCCACGGCGGCATGCCGGGCGCCACCGCATGCGGCTGCTCGAACTGTGCCATCAATCCGGCCGCGGCCAGCAGCGCATTGTTGCGTCCGCTCAGCCCAGGCAACACCGCGAGGAAGGTTTCGTCACCCGACTGGAACACCGCATCCAGCGGCCGCAACGATTCGCGCAGCAATTTCCTGACGCCGGCCTCGGCCTGCTCGCCGCATTCGCTGCCGAAGCGCAGGGCAATCTGGCGCAGCCCGCGGATGCAGACCACGACGACCGCGAACCCGCCCGTGCCGATGTCGTTTTCGGCCAGTTGGCGCCCGATCGCCGCAAGGATCGCATCGCGGTTCAGCATGCTGGCCGTGCCGCCTTCACAGGCTTGCGAGGTAAGCCGTCGCGTCGATCGGGTGTTGATCGTTCGCGAGCGTGTGCTTGATTTCGACCGTGTTGCCATCGACGGTCTGGTCCAGCAGGTTGAAAACGCGGAAATCCCGCAGCGGCTGCTTGTCCGGCGTGCTGACCACCAGGACCGTCGGGCGCAGCCGCCGCACCTGGTTTTGCTCCAGCACCACCGCGATTTCGCCGGTGCTCAACTCCACGTGCGAACCGGTGGGATAGACGCCGAGGCATACCTGGAACTGTTCGACCAGTTCAGCCTGGTACAACGAACCCCGCGCGCGATAGATGTTCTGCAAGGCTTCGTGGCGCGACACCGCCGCCTGGTACGGGCGGGCGCTGCACATCGCGTCGTAGGAGTCGATGATCGCAAGCATGCGGCCCGCCATAGGAATGGTGTCGTCGAGCAGGCAATCCGGATAGCCACTGCCGTCGAAGCGTTCGTGGTGGGTGCGCACGACATCGAGGACGTCCGGATCGTCCACGCCGCCCGCCACGATGATATCCACGCCTTGCGCGACATGGGTCCGCACCAGTTCGGTTTCTTCCGGCGACAGTGGTTGCGCGCTGCGCAACAGCTCCGGCGGCAGGCGGGTCTTGCCGATGTCCATCAGCAATCCCGCTGTGGCCAGGCTCAACAAGGTGCCTTCCGGCAGGCCGAGGTGGCGGCCGAATGCCGCCGCGAGCGCGCCGCAGGCGATCGCGTGGCCGTAGATGTAGTCGTCGTGCCGGCGCATGCCCTCGAGGAACAGGAACGCGTCCGCGCTGCGCAACACGCTGGCGACCAGCGGACGCACCACCTTCTCGACATGCTCGACCGATAGCTCGCGGCCGCTGGCGACATCGGCATAGATCTGGTCAATCAGTTCCGAGGTCGCCTGCAGCGCATCGCGCGCACGCGGAATCTCCTCTTCGATGCTCACGGTGTTCGCGTAGCTTGTCACCGACATGAAACGCGTATCACCGCCACCATCGCGGCGTTTCAGGGTCAGCAGGGGATCCCGGCGGGTATCCACCTGGCGGCGCCGGTCGATGTACACATATTTGCAGAGTTCGCGCAGCGTGCGCATCTCGCCGTCCGTGCGGATCTCGAAGCCCTGCAGCGGGAACGGGGTGCCCTCCCACGGCCGGTCGAGCCGGCTCACGAACATGCCTGCGGCGAGGCTGGCCGTATCGATGCGGACTTCTTCGAGCTCGATGGCCATCAGGGCCTCGTTCCCCAGCGCATGTAAGAGCGCGGCTAGTGTAATCGGCAAATAGCCCGGACTGGCGACCCGCCAGGACGACCGTTCCGGAGCGCGAACACCGTGTCCACCCGCGCCCACTACCCGCGCATGCCGTGCACGCGTATGGTGGCGGGCAGAATCCTTGCGAGGAACCCGCGATGACCGCTACCCCCATCCGCGCCCGCGAGCATGATCTCGGGAACGGGCTGCTCGTGTTGCGCAGCCTGCCCGCGATGACGCACCGTTCGATCGGGCCGTTCGTGTTCTTCGACCACGCCGGCCCGGTCGTGATGGATGCCACGGCCGGCCGCCAGGCCGACGTGCGCCCGCATCCCCACATCGGCCTTGCCACCGTCAGCTACCTGATGAGCGGCGCGGTCCACCATCGCGACAACCAGGGCCACGACCAGGTCATCCATCCCGGCGACGTCAACTGGATGACCGCGGGGCGCGGCATCGTGCATTCCGAACGCTTCGACGTGCCCGATGCGTTCGCGGGCGGCGGGTTGGAATTGCTGCAATCGTGGGTGGCGTTGCCGGACGACCAGGAGGAATGCGATCCTTCGTTCTTCCATCATGCGCGCGCCGACCTGCCGCATACGGATGGCGGCGATGTCGCCTTGCGCGTGATCGCGGGCGAGGCATTCGGGATGAAGAGCCCCGTGCACGTGTACTCGCCGATCTTCTACGTGCACGCGGAACTGAAAGCCGGCGCGCGCATCCACGTTCCCGCGGATTACAGCGAGCGCGCGGCGTACGTGGTGCACGGCCGCGTGCGCGACGAAGCCGATGGCGCGGAATACGGTCCGAAGCAGTTGCTGGCGTTCGCGTCCGGCGATCCGGCGACCTTGCGCGCCGTTACCGATGCCACCGTGATGCTGCTGGGCGGCGAACCGCTCGGACCGCGCTTCATCTGGTGGAACTTCGTGTCCTCGCGCAAGGAGCGCATCCGCGAGGCGGCGGCGGACTGGAAGGCGGGCCGCTTCAAGCTGCCCGCGAACGACAACCGGGAATTCATCCCGTTGCCCGACAAACCGATCTAACGGCCATAGCGGCGGGCGCGGCGTTGATAAATGCGCACCGCGCGCAGGAAATCGATGCGCCGGAAGGCCGGCCACAACACATCGCAGAAATAGAATTCGCTGTACGCCGCCTGCCAGATCAGGAACCCCGACAGCCGTTGCTCGCCACTGGTGCGGATGATGAAGTCCGGGTCGGGCACGCCACCGGTGTATAGGTAGCGTTCGATCTGTTCGGGTTTCAGTTCGGCGGCCACCGATTCGAGCGAGCGCCCTTCCGCGGCCGCGTTCGCCAGGAGGCCCTTCACGGCATCGGTGATTTCCTCGCGTCCGCCGTAGGCCAGTGCGATGGTGAGCAGCATGCCGTCGTGCCCGGCGGTGGAAAGCTCCAGCGCCTCGCTCGCCGCGACCACCCGTTCGGGCAGGCGATCCCGCTGGCCGATGATCTTCACGCGCACCTTGCCCGACTTGAAGCTCGGCTCCTGCAACAGGCGCGCGCTCTCCTGCACGAACAGGTCGAGCAGGCATTCGACTTCGGCGGCCGGCCGGCTGAAGTTCTCGGTGCTGAAGACGTACAGGGTGACATGGCGCACTTCGAGGTCAATGCACCACTCCAGCACCTCGCGCAGCTTGTTCACGCCGTACTGGTGGCCAAGCGTCGCTTCCAGCCCCATGCCGCGCGCGAAACGCCGGTTGCCGTCGAGGATCAGGCCGATGTGCGCGGGTACCGGCCCATTGGCGACCTGTTGGGCAAGGCCGTGTTCGTACCAGCGGTACAGCGGGCGCAGCAGGGGATTGAGGATCCGCCACGGCCGACGGCGCAGGTCCGCGAGCGCAAGGCGCAGCCAGCCGGGAGCGGACACCCCGGCATCCTTGCCGGCGAGTGGCCGGGAGAGTTCCGTTTGCATGGACGGGCATTGTATGCCGCCCGGGCCGGCTCCATTACATCGTCGTAGTCCCCCCATTCATACGGAACGGCCCTGATGCGTTTCGCACCCCGGAAAACCCGCATGAGCGGATTCGCCTGGCTGCCGTGGCGGCGGCCGCCATCGCCGATCGATGAAGCACTCTGGCGCGGTGCCCTGGCCGCCTGTCCACTCGCACGGCGTTTGCCACCGGAAGATCTTCGGCAACTGCGTCTGCTGGCCGCGCGCTTCCTGCAACGCAAGCGCTTTCATCCCGTCGACATGGAACTGGATGGCAAGCAGCGCCTGTTGATCGCGATGCTGGGGCCTGCCTGCCGGTGCTGCGGCTGGGCTTCCGTGCGCTGCGCGGCTGGCAGGGCGTGGTTGTGTATCCGGGCGAATTCAGGGTTCGCCACCGCCATCATGACGGCGGCACCGGCGTGGTCACCGAAAGCGACCAGGTGCGGATCGGCGAGGCGTGGCAGATCGGTCCGCTGGTGCTCTCATGGGCTGCGGTGGAGCAGGACCTTGCGGAGCCCTGGAACGGTTCCAACCTCGTCATCCACGAAATCGCGCACAAGCTCGACATGCTGGACGGCCCGCCCGACGGCGTGCCGCCGTTGCCCCGCGGCGTGTCGTGGCGGGCGTGGATCGACACCTTCCAGCGCGCCTACGACCGCCTGTCGCTCGCGATCCGGAGCGGCGAAGCGACGCCCATCGACCCATACGCGGCCACCAACCCGGGCGAATATTTCTCCGTGGTCAGCGAACTGCACTTTTCCGACCCGCATCGTCTGGAGCAGGCCGAGCCCGGCGTCGCGGCGCTG
>DATEKI010000161.1:0-48911 GCA_035277545.1 Rhodanobacteraceae bacterium
CGCCCGTGGTAGCGGCCGCGCATCGTCAGCAGGAAGTTCGCGCTGCCCGCCCACACCGGCACCAGCATCGCGACCGAGAACACGATCGCGGTGGTCTGCAGCCACCACGGCAGCGGACTGAACAGGAAGTGGTGCCCGCCCAGCAGCGGGTAGAACAACAGGTTGGTCCAGAACGCGAGCACGCCCAGCGCGTAGGAATAGATCGGGCGGTTCAGCACCTTCGGGATCGCGTAGTAGAACAGGCCGAGTGCCAGCGGGGTGAACCACATGCCGACCGCGTTGTGCATGTAATAACCGGAAATCGCGACCTGTCCCAGCCCATACTGGTACCACGGCAGCACGCCGACGGTGGCGATCACGATCGTCCACAACACGCCCGCCACGATGTACCAGTTCGAGAGATAGATGTCCTCGGAGCTGCGCCGCGCCACCGTGCCGATCAGGTTCCACGCCGTCACCAGCAGCGCCGCGAGGAACACCACCCGGATCGGCCATGGCCATTCGCGATATTCGAGGTCGCCCCAGTTGTAACCGAGGTCGAGCGCGATCGTGCCCGCGACCGCGGCGATGTTGAAAAGCCACAGTCCGAGCCACCCGAGCCGGATGCTGTAAAGCCGCGTACCGCAACTGCGCGCGGCGACGTAGTAGGCCGCGCCGACCAGCGCGATGCTGGCGAAACCGTAGAACGTGTCGTTGGTGTGGATCGGACGCAAGCGCCCGAACGTCAGGTATTTGGCCGCCCAGAAGTCCGGCGCACCGAACTTGAAGGCCAGCAGCAAGCCTATCGCGGTCGCGAACAGCAACCAGAACGTCGCACTGACGGTGTAGGCCTTGAACAAGGACGCCAGGGCCTGGTCGTCTTCCGGCGCAACGGTGACGCCTTGCGCACTTGCAGGCAGGGATTCCGCGGTCGCAGGCATGCTGTTGCTCCCCATTCAAGGCGGGTTCGATGCGTGTCTTCCATGGGCACGCGCTGCCGCGGCCGCATTCCTGCTCCTTGTGGCCACGGTACGACGTGGGAGTCTAGAAACGGGAACTACACGCCACCTTGACTCAGGTCAGGGCGAAGGCCGTTCGACTGGACAGTCGCACGCGGACGGGATCAGCGCTTTCGCGACGGGAGACGTGGCCGGATCGAGCGGATATTTTTGATGGACCGGCCGCCTCAGCGCTCGAACAACGCGATCGATTCCACGTGCGCGGTGTGGGGGAACATGTCCATCACGCCAGCCGCTTCCAGCCGGAACCCATGCGTGCGTACCAGCGTTCCCGCGTCGCGCGCCAACGAGGCGGGGTGGCACGAAACGTACACCACGCGCCGCACCGATTTCCCCGGAAGCTGTTGCAGCAGCCCTTCGGCACCGCTGCGCGGCGGGTCGAGCAGCATCAGGTCCCACTCGGCGCGTGCCCACGCACTGCCGCGCACGTCGCCGGCAAGGTCACCGACATGGAACTCGGCGTTGCTGATGCCGTTGACGGTCGCATTCGCACGCGCGCGTTGGACGAGCCCGGTGTCACCTTCCACGCCGCACACACGCGCCGCGTGCCGCGCGATCGGCAGGCTGAAATTGCCGAGCCCGCAGAACAGGTCGAGTACGCGATCCCCTTCGCCCGGCTGCAACAACTCCAGCGCGTGCGCGATCATCTTCTGGTTGATGCGCGCGTTGACCTGCACGAAATCGAGCGGCGTGAAGGCCAGCTTCAGGTCATACGCCGGCAGCGCATAGTACAAATCGATTCCGCCCGGCTCCAGCGCATGCACGCTGTCGGTGCCTCCCGGCTGCAGCAGGATCGCGAATCCATGTTCGCGTCCGAATGCCGCGAGCTTCTGCTGATCCGGCCCCGGCAATGGCTGCATATGCCGGAACACCAGCACGCGCGCCGCGTCTCCCGCCGAAAACTCGATCTGCGGAATCGATGCGGCGCCCTGCATGCCGTTCAACAGCGTACCGAGCGCGTCCAGCTTTTCTCCCAGCGACGGATCCAGCACGTCGCAGTGCACGAGATCCGCGACGAAACGCGGATCTCGCTCGCGGAATCCGACCAGCGTCTTGCCCTTCTTCGGAACGTGCTTGACCGACAAACGTGCGCGCCGGCGGTAACCCCAGGCGTCGGCGGTCAACGGCACCAGCCAGCGTGCAGGTTCGACATGCCCGATCCGCGCGAAATTCTGCGCCAGCACGTTCTGCTTGGCGGCGATCTGCGCGGCCGGAACCAGGTGTTGCAGTACGCAACCGCCGCAGACGCCGAAATGCCGGCAGCGTGCCTCCACGCGATCGGGCGAGGCTTCGAGGATTTCCTCGGCGCGCGCTTCGTCGAAGTGGCGGTGCTTGCGGATCAGTTTGGCGCGAACACGTTCACCCGGCAGCGCATCTGCCACGAACACGGTCTTGCCTTCGACGCGCGCGACGCCCCGCCCGTCGTGGGAAAGGTCATCGATGGAGGCTTCGAAGGTGACGTCGCGCGGGTTGCCCATCCGTGCATCTTGCCAGATGCGTCAACCAGTCAGGGTCAGAACTTGTCGTCGTCGTCCGTCGCCGCGTAACCCAGCGCGACCGCGCCGGTGCCGACGTTGACCATGCCGGTGATGCTCATGACGCTGCGGTACAACGCGACGCCAGCCCCGGCGCAGGCATCGACGAGGCCACCATATCCCGGCAACGCCTCGAGTTCCTCGAGGTTGCCGCCATAGCTCACGCACATCGCGGGAACCAGCAAGCCGCGCTGGACGGCACGCGCGGCGTGGCCGAACAGCATTTCCGCGCCGTGCTCGAAACCTCGTGCCTTCGCCACGGGTCTGGTTTCGCCCTGGAAGCATTGCAGGACGGGTTTGATGTCGAGCGCCGTGCCGAGCGTGGCGCTCAACATCCCGACGCTGCGATCGCCCTTCTTGCGCGCACGCGCGCGCAGGTAGTGCAGATCGCGCGGAAGCATGTAGGCGTACGTCTGCGCGGCGACTTCCGCCAGGCGCTCGCGGATCGGGCCGGGGCCGGCATCCGCCGCGATCATCTGCGTCGCTTCGATGGCGCCGACGCCCTGCCCCGCGAACAGGCTCTTGCTGTCGATGACGCGCATCAGGAACGGCGAATTGTTGCCCGCGGCCTGGCGTACCGGCCGGTAGGCGCCCAGGATCGCGAAGCTCGCCTGGGTCGCGTTGGCGAAAATCGGGCTACGCGTGGAGGTTACGGTGAGGCAGAAGACCGCGTCGTAATCGAGCACCAGTTTGCCGAGGAACAACTCCCGTATCTCGTCCACGGTCAGCGGCGCGGTTTCGGCCGCGTGCCCGCGCTTGCCCACTTCGCCCTGGTAATAGTCTTTCGTCGCGACGGGATCGTGCACATCGACGAAGGTGTGCCCGTCGATCCTGATCGTGATCGGCATGATGATGATCTGGTGGTCGTCGATGAACTTGCGCGGAAGATCGCAAGTTGCATCCACCATGAGCCCGATTCGCATGTCACCCCCGCAAGCGTCATCGGATCATGCGCTGCGAAGCCGGGGAATTTTGTGAACCGGCGCACCTCTGCGCCAGCAGCCGGCCCCAGTCCGCCGGCATGGGACGCGGTACCAGGGTTCCTGTTCATCGCCTTGCCGGCTTCGACACCCCTGTCTCAGCAGGCAACCCGGCCCTCGGCTTCCTCCCTGCGGCGCCCATCGTTGCGCGAGATGCGATTCAACCCCGCAAGGCAACGATTCGCCCCTGCGCTGGCCGGGATGACGATGATTTGATCCTGGATCCCGGCTCATCGCACATCCATGTGCGGCCGGGATGACGACCCCCTGTCGTCACTTGCGTTGCCAATTGCCGGACGCGTCCTGGTAATACCAGCCGCCGTGCGCGCGGCTGATCCACTGTTTGGCAAAGGCTTCGCGCATGCGCTGCGTCCATTCCGGATGACCGTTGGCGACCGCGATCTGCCTGTACAGGTCCGCCCTGTCGCTGTTTTCGGCAGCGATGGCCTGCGTCGCCCGTGACCGTTCCGCCAACGGGACTTTCGATGCGTCGTGCATCGCCACGTCGCCATTGTGGGTCAAGCCGATGGCGCCGGATGCATACAAGCCTTGCAGGACCGATTGGAAGCGGGTCCGCATGCGTGCCTCGATCGCTTCGATCGCAGGCGTCTGCACGTCGAGGTTCGCCGGCTCTGCAGCGTTCGCGGCAGGGATCAAGGCATCCAGGATGACCACGGCAAGCGGTTGCGGCTGCGCCGGATCGCTCGCGCCGGAAGATGGTGGCGCGCTGCTGGCCGGCGCGGGCGAGGCATCCTCGGCAGCAGGCCCCATGATGTTGCTGATGACCTTGTCGGCGGCCTTCTGCGCAGCCGCGGCCGGGAAATACACATTGATCGTCACGCAACCCGCCAGCAACGCGAGCGTGGCGGCGAGGGCAAACAGGGGCTTGCGCATCATGGATCTCCGGGGTGCGAAAACGATGTCGTGGGCGGGTGGACGTTTCGAGTCTACAAGGGCCGGGGCGCTGAAGTTTCGGCGAACATTTGCATGCAATCCGTGAAGGCCGCCCATGCGTCATTCGATCACCGGCCCATTGCCCTCGGTGACGGATTTCAGGCGGCCGACCAGCGTCGCCCAATCCACCGCGCGCTCGTGCCCGATCACGGTGATGTGTGGCAAGCCACTGCCTTCCACGATCGTGTAGCCGTTGTCGTCCGCATCCGGATCGGGCGAAATGCCGCCCATGCTGCACACGCCCTTCACCAGCGTGCAGCTGAGGCCGATCCGCGAGTACCCGAATGTCTTGAACAAGCGCAACGCCATGCCCTGCAGTCCGCCGGCAATGCCGCCGCCGCCGACCTGGGTGAGGCTCTTGATGGCATTCTGGCTGATCTTGCCGCCGCCGTTCGCGGTCAGGTCGGCGTTGAAGGCGATGGGTTTCCAGTCGACGAGTTCGAGTCCGTGGATGTCGCCATCCATCCGTCCGGTGATCTGCCCGAACCCGAATACGCCCGTGAGTTGCGCAAGGTCGAGCTGGTCCATGTCGATGTCGGCCGCAAGTTCCGGCGCATTGCCGAACGGGTGCTGCATGCTGAGGTTGGTGACGCTCACCGAACCACCGAAGGCGTTGAGCGAAAGCCCGCCGCCGAACACCAGGTCGTCGCCGCGGTAAACCAGGTCCGGAACCGCGCCGCCGAGCTTGCCGCCGAATGCAGGCCAGCCGAGTGCCGCGCACAATTCATTCACGTCGACATCGGTGACCGAGAACGCCGCGGCAAGGCGCTGCGACTTCGCCTCGTCGGGCCGCCATTCGAACCGCCCGATCCGGAAGGTACCGCCGAACAACCCGACGTTGACTGGCGCCCGCAACGCCAGGACGCCGCCATCGTCCTTCAGGCCGAGGCTGGCGGGACCGAAGTCGAGCTTGTAAAGGGACAGCGCGTTCCACTGCAGGTGCGTGGCGGGCCGCGTCTCACCCGCACGCCAATCCAGCCCGCCATTGAGACCAGCCACCGTGAGGCTGCCGCCATGACTGTCGAGGGTGACGTCCTTGGCCGCGAAGTCGATGACGCGCGGCCCGTTGCTGCCCATGTCCAGCGCGCCGCTGATGCTGCCGGACGTGGTGAGCGAATCCAATCCCGCCAGGTGGCTCACCAGGGTCGTGCCGTAGCGCGTGTAGGCCGCGGGAAACGTGGCCGCGAAGCGTTTCAATGCGAGCTTGTCGAGGTTGCCGCGGCGATCGAAGCCAACGCTTCCCGACAGGCGCAGCGCGTTCGGGTCATCGAAATCCAGCGAGCTCAGCGTGATCCCGGTGGGCCCGAAGCTGCCAGCGACGTGCAGGCCGACCGGATCTTGCGGCAGCTGCGCGAACAAGGGACCGAGCAGCAGCTGCCCACCGTGCAACTGGCCGTCCCACATCACGCTGGCGGCCGCCGGGCCGGTGTCGATCCTGAAGTTGCCCTGCGCGCCCAGCTTTTGCGCAGCCATCGTCCCGCTCTTGCTGTCGAGCTCGGCGTTGCTGATCGACACGCGCCCCGAAACCCGTGTGTCGCCCTGCGCAAGGTCGACGGCCACGTCGCCATCGAGCGTGCCACCGTTGAGCCGGCCATCCGGCCACGCCGCCGCCAGCACGCCCTTGAGCCAGGCCAGCGGGATTGCGGACAGCCTCACCTGCAGGTGCGAAGGCTGGTCGAGCGGCAGTTGCGCGTTGAGGCTGCTCTTGCCCTGGACAACATCCACCTCGAGGCTGCCGCTGTCGCGGTCGTAGAGGACCGTGAGACCCGCGCCGGCCAGCGCATTGCCTGGCACCTTTTGCGTGGCGACGTGGCCGACGAATTTCCATGCGCTACCGTCGGCCCGCTGCGGTTCGCCCTGCAGGGTCAGCGCGACGTCGCGCCAACCCAGCGCCGGAATCGAAGCCTTGGCGGCCTCGATGTGCAGGACCGGCCGGCCATCCGCGCCCAGCGAAGCCTCGGCGCGCACCTTGGCCAGTTCGATGCCCGGCAGCGTGAGCGTCGCGGCCTGCATCTGCACGGCAGCCTGCGCGCATGCGCACCACAGCATCAAGCAGGCAGCCACGAGGCACGGACGCAAACTTGCCACGACAGTCCTTTTCAATGAAACTGAACGCGATTGTGCCAGCCCGTGCCCGAACGGATGCTAAGGAAAACGGCATGGTGCCCGGACGCACGCGGTAGGCATGGTTCCGGACGTCTCGATGGGGTCGCTCATGGACAAGGAGGCCGCGCGATTCAGGGTGCTACTGGCCGAGGACGATGCGGTCAGCCGGGAATTCCTGTGCGAGGCCATCCAGGCCTGCGGTGGCCAGCCGACCGCCTGCGTCGACGGCCCGACCGCCCTCACCCAGGCACGCGCAGGCAACTGGCACCTGCTCATCCTCGACCACCATCTGCCGGGCATGAACGGCGAAGCCGTGCTCGCGGCACTGCGGGTCGACCCCGGCGAAGCCACGCCCTTCCCGCCGGCACTCGCCACGACCGCCGAGCCCGACAGCGCCCGGGCATTGTTGCTGGAGGCCGGTTTCGCACAGGTCCTGCCCAAACCGGTTTCATTGGAGGTACTGGGCGCTGCCCTGGCACCGTTTGGTTGCAAGCCGGACCCGCTCGACGATGGCAATGCCTTGCGGGCTTGCGGTTCGCCGTCGGCGGTCGAGCGCCTGCGGCGCCTGTTCGCCGAGCAGGAATTGCCACGGATACAGGATGAATTCGAACGGCACGCGGATGACCCGCGGGCGCTGCGTCCGGTCCTGCACCGATTGCTGGCTTCCTGCGGTTTCTGCGGCGCGACCGCGCTCGCTCGCGCGTGCAACACCCTGCACGACGCGTTGGCGTCCGGCACCGATCCCAACCGCATCGATGCGGCGATGCAAGGTTTCGCCGGGGCTTTGCAGGAAACCCGCCAAACGCTGCACTCGAAATTGAACGGGGACGGCTGATCCGCGCGATCGTCCTGGTCGCCGTCCCGCCGGAGCTTCACGACAACCGCTACGAACGCAACGATCCCGCCAGGACCCGCCACGACTGCAGCCCGCGATCGCCAACGTGGACGCCGATCAGGGTTCGCATCAGGCGGCGCAACGCAGCGAGATCTTCCGGATCCCGCGGCGCGGCGTCCCCGGCCAGCGCCAGCAACGCACTGCCCCGCACGCGCGCACCGCTGCCTGTCGGACCCGCCGCCGCGACCGGACCCAGCTCGGGAAGGTAGTCGTAAGCCTGCCCCGGCTCGATCGGTGCACCGCTTTCGGCGTCGGTGTCGAGGTGCAGCGCATAACCCACCGCGGCCAGGAGGTCGCGCTCGAACCGGCGCAGGCTCCATGCCAGCGAAGGCGTCGCGGCCAACTCATCCAGCAATCCCGCGTAACGATAGAACAATGCCGGGTGCGCGTCGTCGCGCGCCGTCAGGCGTACCATCAATTCATTGACATACATCGCCGACATCAAGGCGTCGCCGCGCAGCAAGGGCGGGTTTCGCACGGATTCGGCAGCCGTCAGCGTTTGCAACTCGCCGCGTCCGGACCAGGCCACCTGCAACGCCTGGAAGGGTTCCAGCGCGGAACGCGGCAAGCGTGCGCGGGCGCTGCGCACGCCGCGCGCGACCAATCCGACCCGGCCGTGGTCGCGCGTGAACGCCTCCAGCAGCAGGCTGGTCTCGCGCCAGGCGCGCGCGTGCAGGATGTAGGCGGGTTGGGATTCGACGCGCATTGGCTGGAGCGTAAAAGTGACTCGTCGCCACGGGTACCGCTGTGCGAACAGCTCACGTGAATGACGGCACGGGCTTCGCGCTATTCATACCCGAACTGTTTCAGCGCTGCCTCGTCGTCCGACCAGCCGGCGCGCACGCGCACCCACAATTTGAGGAACACCTTGCGGTCGAGCAGCGCCTCGATGCCGCGACGCGACGCGCTGCCGATGGCCTTGGCGCGCCGCCCACCGGCGCCGATCACGATGGCCTTCTGGCCTTCGCGCTCCACCCACACCACCGCGGCGATCTCGGTGACACCGTCGGGGCGATCCTCGAAACGCTCGATCTCGACCGTGGTCGCGTAAGGCAATTCCTCGCCGAGTTGGCGCATCAACTGCTCGCGCACCAGTTCGGCGGCGAGGAAACGTTCGCTGCGATCGGTATAACTCTCCGCGTCGTGGCGCGCTTCTCCCTCGGGCAGGCGCGCAAGGATCGCGCGCTCGAGCTCGGCCACGCCCGAACGCTTTTCGGCGCTGATCATGAGAACCGCGTTCCACGTTCGATCGCGCGTGACGCCTTCCACGAAAGGCAGCAGCCTCGCCTTGTCGGGGACGCGATCGACCTTGTTCACCGCCAGCAGGCGCGGGATCGCGCGCTCCGCCAGCGCCGCGTACACCGCAGCGTCCTCGTCGTCCCAGTGCCCCGCCGCAACCACCTGCACGGCAACGTCGGCGTCCACGATCGCGGCGTGCACCGCGCGGTTCAAGCTGCGATTGATCGCGCGCCTGGCTTCGCGGTGCAGGCCCGGCGTGTCGAGGTACAGGATCTGGCCGCCCGCCGGATTGGCGATGCCCAGGATGCGCTGGCGCGTGGTGTGCGCGCGCGGCGTGACGATGGACAGATGCGCATCGACCAGCGCGTTCAGCAGCGTGGACTTGCCCACATTGGGGCGTCCGACGATCGCGACGCTGCCGCAACGGAAAGACTCGCTCATGCCGCCGCCTGGTCGAGATACTCGAGGGCAGCTTCCGCGGCCACCTGCTCTGCCGCGCGACGGCTGCCGCCACGGCCTTCGAATCGGGCGGCCGTTGGCCGCTCCACCACGCATGCAACGTCGAACTGGCGCGCATGTTCTTCGCCATGTTCGGCCAGCAACTCGTAATGCGGCAGCGGCAAGCCGCGCGCCTGCAACCATTCCTGCAGGCGGGTCTTGGGATCCTTCTGCGGCGGCCCGGCTGCGGCGATCGGCACGGCGAACACCGCGCGCAACCAGTCGCGGCAGGCGCCGAATCCGCCATCGCGGTAGATCGCGGCGACCAGTGCCTCGAAGGCGTCGGCAAGGATCGAGTCGCGGCGGAAACCGCCGCTCTTGAGTTCTCCCGAACCCAGCTTCAACGCATCACCCAGTTGCAGTTCACGCGCGCGTTCCGCCAGGGCCGGCTCGCTCACGAGCTGGGCGCGCAACCGCGAAAGCTCTCCTTCGTCGGCGCGCGGGCGCGTGTCGAACAGCATCTCGGCGACGACGAGGTTGACCAGCGCGTCGCCCAGGAATTCCAGCCGCTCGTTGTTGGGGCGCCCCGCGCTGCGGTGCGTCAGGGCAAGCTGCAGCAAGGCCTCGTCCGTGAAGTGATAGCCCGGTTTCACATCACTCCTGCGCTTGCTGCGCCTTCAACGCCACCGTCTTCTCGAAGTGCACCAGGAAGTCGATGTTGTAGATCCATGGGATCTTCTTGTCGTAGCTCAACTTCAACGAAGAACCGCCATTCGGCATGCTCACCACGGAGATGTTCTTGGCCTCGATGTCTTCGTCGGCGAAGTATTGGGAGAGCTGCTGCGTATCGAGTTCCCGCTGCACGTCCGCCACGCTCATGTTGCCCGAGGTGGACTGCGTGGCAACCGTATTCAGTGCCTTGGACACATTCAGGTAGTCCATGTAGGCAGGCACGAGCTTCATCGCGGTGTACGCGAAGAAGGCCGCGATGACCAGGATGAGCACGAACCCGATCAGGGTGATGCCCGATTGACGTTTCATTGAGCCGCCCCCAGCAGTTGGTCGAAAGTCCATCGTCGCCGGCGCGCTGGTGCGCGCGGTGGCCTGCACCCGCGCAGGCCGGACGGTCGAAGCTTAATGCAACACGGTGCCGATGCGGTGCCAGTCCGCCAGGCTGAACCAGATGAAGAAGGCCTTGCCGGCCAGGTTCGCCTCCGGCACGAAGCCCCAGAAACGGCTGTCTTCGCTGTCGTCGCGGTTGTCGCCCATCGCGAAGTAGTAGCCCTGCGGGACCTTCCATTCGCAGCCGCCATCGGGCAGCAGGGTGCCGCTCGAACCGAGGCAGTTGTAGCTTTCGATGTAGCGGAAGTGCAACGTGGAATGCTTCACCCCGTCCAGATCCTCCGCATAAAGCTGCACGGGCGACATGTTGGGGTTCTCTTCCATCTGGATGCTCACCTTGTCACTGCCGTGGTACTCGCCGACGAGCGTCTGCGGCACCGGTTTGCCGTTGATGGAAACATCCTCGCCAACGACCTTGATGGTGTCGCCGGGCAAACCGATGATGCGCTTGATGTAATCCTCTTTCGGGTTGAGCGGGTAACGGAACACCGCGATGTCGCCGCGCTTCGGTTCGCCGGTGTCGAGGATTTTCGTGTCGGTCACCGGCAGGCGCAGGCCGTAGGCGAACTTGTTGACCAGTACGAAATCGCCGACCAGCAAGGTCGGCATCATCGAACCCGAGGGGATCCGGAATGGTTCGAGCAGGAAGGTCCGGAACAGCAGCACCGCCAGGATCACCGGAAAGAACGAACGCGAGTAATCGACCAGCACCGGCTCGTGCGGTTTCCGGCCTTCGGCCGCGGCGTGTTCCCGGCGCCGGCGCGCGAACAGAAGCTTGTCGCCGAGCCAGATCACGAAGAACGCGGCGGTGATCAACACCAGCGCCAGCGCGAAATCGGAGGTCTTGTACCAGATGTAAAGGCAGATGGCGACGATCGCCACCAGCACCACGGTACCCAATGCTTCTTTCTTCACTGCGTGTTCCTTTGGTTGTCAGGCCCTGCGTGGCGCCGCTGGAGGGCCATCGTCATGCCGGCGGAGGCCGGCATCCAGTGCCTTTGGTCATCTGGTGCTTTCGCCACCGGTTTTCCACCCGAACGCGCCCTTGGGCGCCTTCGACCCCCTTCCGGAGGAAGGAGGTGCGGGCCACTACTTGTCGGTCCGCAGCACCGCAAGGAACGCTTCCTGCGGAATCTCGACGCGGCCGACCTGCTTCATGCGCTTCTTGCCTTCCTTCTGCTTCTCCAGCAATTTCTTCTTGCGCGAGACATCGCCGCCGTAGCACTTGGCCAGCACGTTCTTGCGCAACGCCTTCACGGTCGAGCGCGCGATCACCTGGCCGCCGATCGCGGCCTGGATCGCCACGTCGAACATCTGTCGCGGAATCAGTTCGCGCATCCGTTCGACCAGGTCACGACCGCGCCGGTCGGCCTGCGCACGATGCACGATCAGGCTCAACGCGTCCACCCGGTCGCCGTTGATCAGCACGTCCACGCGCACGAAGGGGCCGGCCTCGAAACGGTCGAAGTGGTAATCCATCGAGGCGTAGCCGCGGCTGACGGACTTCAGGCGATCGAAGAAATCCAGCACCACTTCGGCCAGCGGCAACTCGTAGCTGATCCGCACCTGGCTCGCCAGATACTGGATCGAACGCTGCACGCCGCGCTTTTCCTCGCACAAGGTGATCACGTTCCCGACGTGCTCGGGCGGCGTCAGGATGTCGGCCACGATGATCGGCTCGCGGATTTCCGCAACCGCGGGCGAGGCCGGCAATTTCGCGGGATTGTCCAGCAGCATCGTTTCGCCGTCGGACTTCAACACTTCGTACACAACGGTCGGCGCGGTGGTGACGAGGTCGAGGTCGTATTCGCGCTCCAGGCGTTCCTGCACGATCTCCATGTGCAGCATGCCCAGGAAGCCGCAGCGGAAACCGAACCCCATCGCCTCGGACGATTCCGGTTCGAAGAACAGCGCGGCATCGTTGAGGCGCAGTTTGTCCAGCGCCTCGCGCAGCGCGGGAAAATCATCGGCCGCGACCGGGAACAATCCGGCGAACACGCGCGGCTGCATGTGCTGGAAGCCCGGCAACGGCTTCGCCGCGGGACTGGATGCGAGCGTCAACGTGTCGCCGACCGGCGCGCCGTGCACGTCCTTGATCGACGCGCACACGAAACCGACTTCGCCGGCGCCAAGCTTGTCGGTCCTGGTCCGCTTGGGCGTGAACACGCCGACCTGGTCGACTTCGTGCGCGCGCCCGGTGGACATCACCAGCAACTTGTCGCCGGGCTTGATCTCGCCCTGCATCACGCGCACCAGCGAGACCACGCCGAGGTAATTGTCGAACCAGGAATCGATGATCAGCGCCTGCAGCTTGTCGGTGTCGCGCGGCTTCGGCGGCGGGATGCGTGCGACGATCGCCTCCAGTACGTCGCGGACGTTCTCGCCGGTCTTGGCGCTGATCGCGACCGCGTCGTCGGCGTGGATGCCGATCACCGCCTCGATTTCCTCCTTCACCTTCGGAATGTCGGCGGTCGGCAGGTCGATCTTGTTCAGCACGGGGACGACTTCCAGGCCCATCTCGACCGCGGTGTAGCAGTTGGCCACCGACTGTGCCTCGACGCCCTGCGCCGCATCGACCACCAGCAGGGCACCCTCGCACGCCGCCAGCGAACGCGAAACCTCGTAGCTGAAATCGACGTGGCCCGGCGTGTCGATGAAGTTCAGTTCATACACCTTGCCGTCGCGCGCGGTGTACGGCAACGACACCGAGCGCGCCTTGATGGTGATGCCGCGCTCGCGCTCGATCGGGTTGTCGTCCAGCACCTGCGCTTCCATTTCGCGCTCGGTGAGACCGCCGCAAATCTGGATGATGCGGTCGGCCAGCGTGGACTTGCCGTGGTCGATGTGGGCGATGATGGAGAAGTTGCGGATCTGCTGCATGGCGCGTAGGCGTCGGCGCCGGATGGCGCAAAACCGCGATTATCGCATGGCGATCGATCCGGTCGCGCCGCTCGTCAAAGCACGGGCTCGTCAGCCCCCTTGAGTCAAGGGGGCGGTCGACCGGCGCTGCATGCCGGTCGACCGGGGTTGTGGAAGCGTGACCGTGTCGTTGCGAAGCCTACGCCCACAAACTCAACGGCGGTCCCTACATTTGCGCGAACTTGAACGTGGCGCCGCTCGGGTCGACGGCCGCCTTCACCGCGGCTGCGTCGGCCTTGTCGCCGACGAACAACACCACTACGCCCTTGAAG
Organism: Rhodanobacteraceae bacterium; assembly: GCA_035277545.1. Classification (GTDB taxonomy): domain Bacteria; phylum Pseudomonadota; class Gammaproteobacteria; order Xanthomonadales; family Rhodanobacteraceae; genus 66-474. Next base: position 13,459 of record DATEKI010000161.1, read on the forward strand.
GAACCGGGCGCGGCCTGCTTGAACGCGTTCTCCAGAACCTCCGCGGTGGTCGCGGAATTCGGGCCACCCGCGGCCACCATGTTGCCCGGCAACACGGTCGCCTGGACCACGGTGTTGAGCTGATCCTGGACGCGGCCCAGGGTCTCCTCGGCCGACGAGGCGCTGGCCGGGACAGCCGCCTTGCCTGCCTTCCCTGCCGAGGCACCCGCCGCGGCCGCCTGGACAGGAACATCAGGCACGAAGTAGGCGTACGGCGTGTTGGTGATGTCGCCGATGTTTTCCTCGACGATCTGGCTCAGGTAGGCCGACCACGCCTTCATGTCGTTGGGATTGGTCGGTTTGGTGAGCTTGGCCTGGGCTGCCGGTGCTTCGGACTGATTGCTGTTGCAGGCGCCGAGGCCCAGCGTGCCCAACAGCGCGATGGCGGCGATGAAAAGGAATTTGCGCATGACGATCACCTCGATGACTTGCGTGAAACAACGGGACTGCCGACCCCCTTCTCCGGCTTGCGTCGGTGTTGACGCAACGCCTTCTGGACAGCCGGATGGACAAAATCTGAAACGTCGCCGCCGAGGCTGGCGATTTCGCGCACCAGCGAGGATGAAATGAAACCCCACTCCTCGGCCGGCGTCAGGAACAGGGTCTCGGCCTGCGGAATCAAGTGCCGATTCATGCTGGCCAACTGGAATTCGTATTCGAAGTCCGAGACCGCGCGCAGCCCGCGCAGGATCACGCCGGCGCCACACTCGGCCACGAAGCGGGCCAGCAGCGTGTCGAATCCGCGCACTTCCACGTTCTGGACTCCATCGAGCGCGGCACGCGCCAGCTTGACGCGTTCATCCATTTCGAAACGGGGCGTCTTGCCGCTCGACTTGGCGACCGCCACGATCAGCCGGTCGAACAAGGGCGCCGCGCGCGCGACCAGGTCACCGTGGCCATTGGTGATCGGGTCGAACGTGCCCGGATACACCGCGATGCGTGGATTGGAACGAAGTGGCTTGCGCTTCCCCATGGCGCCCATTGTGCCATCTCGCGGCACCCGCGGGACACCGCAGGATTGCGGGAAGGATCACGCTGCGCCAACGTGGTACAACGTTCCCCGAACCGCACCGGCTTCGCGCTGGCGATGCAACAACCAACGCCCGGGCGCATCCCACGCATCACCTTCTCCTGCTTCGACATAAACCCATGCGTGCGGCGCAAGCCAGCCGCCCCCATCCAGCAAGGCCGCCGCCTTGCTCCAAAGGCCGGCATCGAACGGCGGGTCGAGGAACACGATGTCGAAATGCCCGATTGCCGCTTCCGCCAGGATGCGCAACGCGTCGCCGCAACGCACGCTGGCGTTGTCCTGGTGCAGCCGCGCGAGGTCCGCTTCGACGGCCCGTGCCTGCGCAATGTCCCGTTCGATGAACGTCGCGGCACGCGCGCCGCGCGAGAGGGCTTCGATCCCGAGCGCACCACTGCCGGCAAAAGCGTCCAGCACGTTCGCGCCGGAGATCACCGGCGCCAGCCAATCGAACAAGGTCTGCCGCAGGCGCTGCGGCGTCGGCCGCAAGCCCGGCAGCGTCGGCACGCTCAGCCGCGAGCCGCGCAGGCTGCCGCCGATGACGTGGATGCGTCCGGGCGGAGCCGTGCCTTGGCGATGTTTACCCATGTGCTCCCATCCGAAACGGCTGTTCTTGAAAATCAGGCCATGGATGGCCGTGGCAGACCCGCAGATTGTGTGAACACAGAAGTCTCGCGTCGTGGTGAAACGAAACCGTGACCAGGGACGATCGCAAGAACAATGCCCATGGCTGGCCGTGGTGGGCCTGCAGATTGCATGAACACCGGGGTCCTGCGTTGCAGTTGAACGAAGCTGCGATCAAGGAGGATCGCATTAACAAACCCGGTGTTAGCATTTCGCACACTGTATCCCACGACCATCTCCATGCCGAACCTTTGGACCAAGCTCGCGGGCCGCAAACCGCGCAACGATCCGGCATTCGCGTTGCCGGACGAATCCATGCTTTCGCCCGACTTCCCGCAAACCCTGCCGGAATCCGACGCGTCCCCCCGTCTCCATGCCGGACCGGCGACGCTGTCCGAAGGGCCCCTGCCGAACATGGCGTCGGGAGCCAACGATTTGATGGTCAGCGCCCCGCACCCGCAGCGCGGCTGGCGCGAGCGTCTTTCGGGCAGCGGTTTCGCGCGTGGATTGACGTCCCTGTTCTCGCGCAATCCCGTCCTCTCGGATGCGTTGCTGGACGAACTCGAAGTCACCCTGCTCTCGGCGGACGTCGGCGTCCCCGCCACCACTGAACTGATCGACGATCTTCGCCGCCGCATGCACAAGCGCGAGTTCGCGGATGCCGCTGCCATGCGGGAGGCATTGCGCGCGCGGCTCGTTGCGTTGCTCGAACCGGTTGCAAGGAACCTCGACGTGGGCGGCCGCAAGCCCTTCATGCTGCTGGTGGTCGGCGTCAACGGCGTCGGCAAGACCACCACCATCGGCAAGCTCGCACGCCGTTTCCAGAACGAGCAGCGCGAGGTGCTGCTTGCCGCCGGCGACACCTTCCGCGCCGCCGCGGTGGCGCAGTTGCAGGAGTGGGCGGGCCGGCTCGGCATCCCGGTGTGCGCGCAAGGCCAGGGCGCGGATTCCGCCAGCGTGATCTTCGACGCGCTGCAGATGGGCATCGCGCACGGCAACGACGTGCTGATCGCCGACACGGCCGGGCGCCTGCACACGCGCTCCGGATTGATGGACGAATTGGCCAAGGTCAAGCGAGTCGTGGGCAAGCTCGATGCCGATGCGCCGCACGAAGTGTTGATGGTGATCGACGGCACCACCGGCCAGAACGCGATCAACCAGGTGCGCCAGTTCGTCGACACGGTCGGCGTGACGGGGCTTGTGGTCACCAAACTCGACGGCACCGCCAAGGGCGGCGTGGTGTTCGCGCTGGCGCGCGAGTTCGCCCTGCCGATCCGCTATGTGGGACTGGGTGAGCGCGCCGAGGATCTGCGCGTTTTCGATCCACGCGCGTTCGTCGACGGACTGCTGCCGGGCGCGGCCTGAGGCCTCCGCGTGCTTGTCCCCGCAACATGGCATCGGCACCGCATGCGTTGGGTCGCGCTGGGCATCGGCGTGGTGGTGCTTGCGTTGCTGGTGGCGCTCGCGATCCACGTGCAGGCGTTGCTGCAACCGCAGCGCTTCACCGACTTGCTGGAACGCGAGCTGGCGAGCGTCGGCATCAACCTGGACATGCAAGCCGCCGCGGAACCGACGCTGTTCCCGCGCCCGGCCGTGAAGATGCAGCGCTTCAGCCTGACCAACGCCGGCTCGTCCACGCCGTTCCTGCAGGCGAGCGGCGCGACGATCGTGGTCCCGTGGCGCGCGCTGCTGCACGGCGAAGTCGCGATCGAGCGCGTCGAGGTTGAAGGGCCGCGCATCGACCTCGGCGAGTTGAAGGCGCTGCTGATGCGCCTGCCCAGCCACAAGGGCCCGCCCCGGTTGCCGACCATTGCGGCCGGCGTGCACATGACGCAAGGCACGCTGACCAATGGCGGCGCGCCTTTGTTGTTCGAAGTCAGCCTGGATACCGGCGAACTGTTGCCCGGACGTCCATTCCGGATGGACGCCTCGGCGCGCAACGGCGATGGTCGCAAGATCACGGCAAGCCTCGACACGGTGCCCTCCTCGCCGCACGATGGAACGATCGACCTCGATCCGATCCGGATCGATTTCGGCAAGCAGGGTGGATTCTCCCTGCAACTGCAAGGCCAGGGGCAATGGCGAGGTGGCGAGGCCATCGCCCTGCACCTGCGCGGCAATCTGCGTTACCCCTCGCTCGCGCCGCCGCCTGCGGCATCGGCCAGTGCGCCCGCGGGTGCGCCCGCACCGCAACGTGATGCGACGAGCGTCGACAAGATCGCGCTGGATGTGCTGCCTCCCTCGGGGAAGATGCCGCTCGGCATCGCCATGAACATCCATGGCGACAATTCGCGTGCCAGTTTCAACCTGCAACCGACCGAATTCGGCACGTGGTGGCAGCGGCTGCTCGCGGCATCCCCGCAGCATCCACCCGGCCCGCTGCCGTTCACGGGCAAGGCCGAAGTCCGGAAGCTCGACATGGGCTGGCTCAAGGCCACCGGCCTGACCCTGGACGCGGGTTCCGACCTGAAGCCGGCATCGGCCGCCAGCGCCGCGCCCGTCCCCGCGTCGTCTGCCACGCGGCATTGAGCGATGGACGGTTTCGCACGCCGGCTGCTGCACTGGTACGACCGGCACGGCCGCCACGACCTGCCATGGCAACATCCGCGTACGCCCTATCGCGTTTGGGTTTCCGAGGTGATGCTGCAGCAGACGCAGGTCGCCGCCGTCATTCCCTATTTCGAACGCTTCGTGCAGGCGCTGCCGGACATCGCAGCGCTGGCCGCCGCGCCGGAAGACCAGGTGATGGCGCTGTGGTCGGGACTCGGTTACTACCGCCGCGCACGCCACCTGCACGCGGCGGCACGGGCCTGCATGGCCAGGCACGGCGGCGAACTGCCGCGTGATTTCGAAGCGCTTGCCGCGCTGCCGGGATTGGGCCGCTCCACCGCGGCGGCGATCCTGGCCCAAGCGCATGGACGGCGTCACGCGATCCTGGACGGAAACGCCAGGCGCGTGCTGGCGCGTTTCCACGGCGTGCCCGGATGGCCGGGCGAGCGCGCGGTCGAGCGCGTCCTGTGGGCGCACGCCGAGACGCACACACCCCCGACGCGGGTGGCGGATTACACGCAGGCGATCATGGATCTCGGCGCAACCGTATGCACACGCGCCAATCCGCGTTGCCGGGAATGCCCGCAATCGGCCGAGTGCATCGCGCACCAGGACGACCTCACCACGGCGATTCCCGCGTCGCGGCCGGCGCGCGCCCTGCCGGAAAAGCACATCGTGTTCGTGATGCTGCGGGACGAACGCGATCGCATACTGCTGCAGCGGCGGCCACCGCAAGGCGTCTGGCCGCGCCTGTGGAGCCTGCCCGAAGCCACCGGTGATTCGGAAGCCCGCGAGCTCGCATCGCAACTTGCCGCACTCGATGGCAAAGTGGCTGCGATGTTGCCGGAAGTCCGTCATGCCTTCACGCACTTCAAACTGTTGGCGGCGCCGTTCGAATGGCGTGGAGTGCGCGCCGACGCGCGACTCGCCGACGATCCCGACTCGCGCTGGTGCTCGCCCGGCGAAATCGCCAAACTGGGTGTTCCCGCGCCGGTGAGGAAGTTGCTGACCTCCTTTTGCGATCATTCCTGATCGCTGCGTTGCCCAAGCCTTCGCAAGCACGAGGCCCCCGATCGACAACAGACACCGGCGCCGCAAGCGCCGCCAGCCATGGACAAAACTCCGTTGCCCGACCTTCCACGAAAGCCCATGACCCGCATCGTCTTCTGCCAAAAAACGCAAACGGAAACGGAAGGCCTGGATCGGCCGCCGTGGCCGGGCGAACTCGGACAGCGCGTCTACGAACACATCGGCCGCGCTGCGTGGCAGCAGTGGCTTGCGTACCAGACCATGCTGATCAACGAGAACCGCCTGTCGCCGCGGGACCCGGCGACGCGCGCAATGCTGGCCGCCGAAATGCGACGCTTCCTGTTCGGCGAACCCTCGGGCTAACCGCTGGACGCCGGTGCCGCGCCTTCCTTTTCCTTCGCGCGATCCTGCTTCATCTTCAATTCGTCCACCGGCTCGATCCTGAGGATCTTGCAGCGCTGGTGATCGAAGGTGACGAAGTCGAAGTTCTTGTAAAGCACGTTGTTCTTCGAAGTCAGCCCGATGCCGTTTGCGAAGCCGAGGTTGTTGCACGGCGTCTGCACGGTAAGCAGGTACAGTTTGTTGACACCGAACCAGATCGCCACCTTGTCCGGCGCAAGGTACTGGAAACCATTGATCTGGAAATAGCGGACGCTGTCGACCGGCGCCCCGGCGTACTCCTGGTAGCGCGCGAGGTCGGCACGCTCGGAGGAAGTCTGCTGCGCAATCGCGGGCACCGCCGCGACACCCGCCAGCAGCACCACCAAACCCACGACTTTCGGGAACCTTTTCATGCCCATGCACCTCATGCCGCTGTTTGGGTTTCTCACTATACTTGCCGCGCGGTACGACTGTTGACCATGCGCCGACCGCCGGTCACATGCGACCGTCCCCCTCCGCAGGAGCTGGCTCTGGCCGTGTCCAGCAACGAGAACGTTTCCGCCGCATCCGACGGACCCGGATTGCCGGCATCGAAATTGCCCGCGCCCCTGGAGTGGATCGCGCGACCCCTTGCGCGCCTGTCCACCAGCCATTTCAACCTGCGCGCGGGCTTGATCAGCGATTGCCTGATAAGCGTGGTGCTGATCCTGGCCGGCATCTGGTACGGCGGCATGCACCTGCTGCCCGCGGCGGTGACGGTGCTGTGCGGCTTGTTCGCTTTCACCTTCATCGAGTACGCCGCGCATCGCTGGTTGTTCCACGGCAACACCGGCCCGTTCGAAGCCGGACACACGCGCCATCACCTTGATCCGCTCGGCTACGACGCGTTGCCGTTCTTCATGCCGCCGCTTTTCATGTGCGCACTCGGCGCATTGTTTGCCCTGGCGCTGCCCGTCGGTTACGCGCTGCTGCTGGCAGGCGTCATCGCCGCGGGCTATTCGGCTTACGGATCGAGCCACGTCGTGATCCACGTGCATCGATTCAAGAGCCCGTTGATGCGCCGCTGGGCGGGTTTCCACAACATCCATCACTACCACCCCGACGCGAATTTCGGCGTGACGACCGGTCTGTGGGATGTGATCCTGGGCACCCGCTACCACCGCCAGCCGCGCTGAACCACCCGCAGGGCCTGGCGTTCTCCCATCTTCACGGCAGCGCCCGCGGGCGCGCCATGGCGTACCGTCTCCATCGCAATCGCGTATAATTCTCATTTGCGTTGTCAGCGGAACGCCCATGGATCGTCGCGACTTCCTGAAAACCGCCAGCCTGTCGGCGCTCGCCGCGGGCGTGCTGCCTGCCGCCGGCACCGTGGCAGCCGACATGGGCCACGCCATGTCATCGGCGCCATCGATGCCCTTGGCCGGCAAGGCTGAACACACGCTGCGCATCGCCACCGGCGTGCTGGAACTCGCGCCCGAGCGTTTCGTCTCGACCACGCTGTACAACGGCGATTTCCCGGGACCGCTGCTGCGCTTCCAGCAGGGACGCCAAACCTCGGTCGACGTGTTCAACGACACCGCCCACCACGAACAAGTGCACTTCCACGGCCAATACCTGCCGGACAACGTTGACGGTGCCGACGAGGAACATACCCCGCCGGTGCCCGCGCACGGCCACCGCCGCATCGTGTTCACGCCCCGGCCCGCGGGCCTGCGCTTCTATCACACGCACGTGCGCGCGGGCGCCGATCTTTCACTCGGCCTGTACAACGGACTCGCGGGGCCCGTATACATCGATCCGAAGCATGATCCGGGCGCGTACGACCGCGAAGTGTTCCTGACGCTCAAGGAGTTCATGCCATACCTGACGCGCGTCGACATGGACATGGCGTTCATGGAGCCGTCTGGCATGGAGCTCGATCTCGTGACCATCGCCGCGCATGCGGATCCCAACGCCGGCAAGGTGCCCCCCGGTTACGAACTGGCCTACGAGGCGCTCGCGATCAACGGCAAGATGCTGGGCCACGGCGAACCCATCAGGGTAAAACGCGGCGAGCGCGTGATGTTGCACGTGGTCAACGCCAGCGCGACGGAAAACCGGAGCCTCGCGCTGCCCGGCCATACCTTCAAGGTGGTCGCGCTGGACGGAAACCCGGTACCGCATCCGGCCGAAGTGCCGGTGCTGTGGATCGGCACCGCCGAGCGCGTGTCCGCAATCGTCGAAATGAACCACCCCGGTGTGTGGGTGCTCGGCGACACCACCGATGCGGACCGCGAGGCGGGCATGGGCATCGTGGTCGAATACGCGGGCGCCACCGGCAAACCGCAATGGCAGGCGCCATCGAAATCCATGTGGGACTACCGCTTGTTCGCGGATCCGAAGCGCAAGCCGCCGCGACCCGACGAGGTGATCGACATGCTGATCACCGTGCGCCAGAGCGGCGAAGAAGGCTTCGACGTGTACGCGATCAACGGCGTGCCCTTCGACATGCAGACCATGCCGGTGATGCGCAAGCTGAAACTCGGACGCCGTTACCGCCTGCGCTTCCGCAACGCCAGCGGCGACATCCATCCGCTGCACCTGCACCGCCACAGCTTCGAGCTGACCAGACTCCACGGCCAGCCCACCGCGGGCGTGATGAAGGACGTGGTGCTGGTACCCCCGTTCCAGACCGCCGAGGTCGATTTCACCGCCGACATGCCCGGACTGACGCTGTTCCATTGCCACATGCAGCAGCACATGGATTACGGCTTCATGGCGCTGTTCGACACCGTCTGACGCACCCGCGCGCGCTACACGCGCCCATTACATTCCCGCGCGTAGGCTTGCGGTTCCACACACGGCTGGAGGCAACAATGAACAAGCTGCTGGTTGTCGGCATCACCACGGCGCTGGGCGGCTTCGCATGCACCGCCCTTGCGCAAACCCATTCCGCGAAAGACGAAATCAGCACCGCGCACGCACACGCCATGATGGCGCAAAGCGCCACGTCGGTCGCGATGGCGCACACGCACCTGCACCACGTGATCAACTGCCTCGTTGGCCCGAATGGGAGCGGATTCGATGCCGCCGCGGGCACGCCTTGCAAGGGCCAGGGCAACGGCGCGATCCCCGACGCGGCGGCCGACCATGCGCTGCGCGCAAAACTCGAGAGCGCACTCGGCGATGCGCAAGCCGGACTGAAGTCGGAGTCGCTCGCTGCGGTGCAACAGGATGCCGGCAAGGCCGCCGCCGGATTGCAGGACGGCGCCGCCCCGAAGGCCAGCAGTTCCTGGTGATCCGGCGCGGGCATCGCGCGGCCGCGGCCCGTGCCGCGGCCGCGATTCCTGGCTGACGTGGATCATTCACCCCGGCGCGGGGATGGCACACACTGTGCGTTTCGCATCGGGAATCCCGCCATGGCAACGCGCTACACAGGCCCCTCCGCGAGCATCCTCGATGCCGTCGGCGACACACCGCTGCTTGAAATCGACGGCGTGTTCGCCAAGTGCGAATTCCTGAATCCATCGGGCTCGATCAAGGCACGCATCGCGAAATACATCATCGAGCGCGCCGAGGAAACCGGCGCCATCAGGCCCGGCGACACCATCGTCGAGGCCACCAGCGGCAACACCGGCAATGCGTTTTCGATGGTCGCTGCGGTGAAGGGCTACCGCATGATCGTGGTGATGCCGGAAGGTCTTTCCAGCGAACGCGTCGCGATCTCGCGCGCCTACGGCGCCGAGGTTCTCTTCTGCGGCACCTTCCACGTCAACGACGCGCTGGAACGCGCGCGCGAACTGGGCCGCCAGCCGGGCTTCTTCTTTCCCGGCCAGTTCGAGAACGAATGGAACGTGGACGAGAACCGGGAAATCCTCGGCCCGGAGATCCTTTCGCAACTTCCGGAGGGCCGCGTACCCGATGCCTTCGTGCACGGCGTCGGCACCGGTGGCACCCTGATAGGTGTCGGGCAAGCGTTCCGCAAGGTCAATCCGGACGTGCGCCTGTTCGCGATGGAACCCTCGGAATCGCGCACCATCCTGTGCGGCGAAGTCGCGCTGCACCAGATCGAAGGCATCTCGGACGGCTTCGTGCCCGGCATCTTCGCGCACCATCGTGACCTCGTCCGCGACACCACCAGCGTGGCCAGTGCCGATGCTGTCGCGGAAATGCGCAAACTCGCGCGCACCCGCGGCCTGTTCTGCGGACCGAGTTCCGGCGCGCACCTGATCGCCGCGTACCGTATCCGCAAGCAGTTCCCCGGATTGAAAACCGTCGTCACGATCCTCGACGACGAAGGCGAGAAATACCTGCACGACTTCTTCATGCATCCCGCGCCGGGCGCCGACAAACCCGTGCCGTTCCACTGATGCTGCTGCTCGACGCGCTCAGTCCCGCGCCGCGCAAGGATTCCCACTAGTCAGGAGAATGCAATGACCCAACGCATCAACTACGCCAAGGTTTCACCCGACGGGTTCAAGGCCATCCGCGGCCTGCAGGAACACGTCGACAAGTGCGGACTGGAACACCCGCTGCTGGAACTGGTGAAGATGCGCGCGTCGCAACTCAACGGCTGCGCCTATTGCCTCGACATGCACTCGAAGGACGCGCGCGCAGCCGGTGAAACCGAGCAGCGCCTGTACCTGCTGGACGCCTGGCGCGAATCGCCGTTCTACAGCGAACGCGAACGCGCCGCGCTGACCTGGACCGAAGCGCTCACCCGAATTTCGAAAACCAAGGACGTTTCCGACGCGCTGTACGACGAGGTGCGCAAGCAATTCAGCGAAAAGGAACTGGTGGACCTCACGCTTGCGATCATCGCCATCAACGGCTGGAACCGCCTCGCGATTCCGTTCCGTTCGGAACCGGGGCACTACCATCCGCGCAAAGCGGCACAAGCTACCTGATCAACCGCGTCAAAGAAAAATCGCGTGTGGTTTCAACAAGCCGACGGTCGTTGCCAGTCCCTGCTCGAGATAGCTGTCCAGCAATTCATCGACGGTCCTGGCCGGATTGGCGAGCGATGCGCGATGATCCCGCACGGCGGCGATGACGGCGGCGGGATCGATGCCGAACGCGTGTTCAATGAACTCGTCCGGATGCTGCGCAGTAATGCCCCACGGCGCCAGGGCCGATTCCGGGAAGTCGTCGAGGTTGAAGGTCACGATGGTGCCGGCACTGCACATGATCGCCGCCGCCAGCACATGACAATCGTCCGGATCGGGCAGATGCAAGCCTGCTTCCAAACCTTCGTAGCCGGTAACCACGCAATCCGGCACGCTTTCATCCATGAGCCGACGCGTGCGCTCGAGTTTCTGTCGCGGAATGTCGGGCCGGTTGGTCAGAAGGTGCTCCATCCACTCGTCATGGATGCGCGCGGTCCATCGGGCACGAAAGACACCGCTCAGCGCCAGGTGCATCAGAAGGTTTCGAAGTGAAGCGGGATAGAGAACGCAGGCGTCGTACACGGCGACGAAGTTGGACATCACTGCAAGCCCGATTCTTGATCCAGCTTTGCAAGTTCGGTGAGCGAAGCCTTGCTTTTCCGCAATTGGGCTTCCCTGTACGTCATCAAATCGCTGAAACGCACGCGCCGATGCGTGCCTACCCTGTGATGGGCTAGTTCACCGCGCTCCAGCAATCCCACCACGTACGGGCGAGACACGTTGAGGAAGTCGGCGGTCTGCTGCGTGGTCAGCTCGGCGTGGATCGGCACCAAGCTCATGGCATTGCCCGCCGCCATGTTGGTCAGAATGCCCACCAGCATCCGTAGCGCCGCAACCGGCACCTCGATCACGCCATCGCCATCGATCACGCGCAGGCGAGCCGTCTTGCCGTGGCCGATGCACGCGGCCAGCAGGCGACTACTTTCACGGGCCAGTTCCGACTCTTCGGGACTGGTTGGCGGGCTGATGATTTGTTCGTTGCGCAAGGCGGACATGGCCGTGGCCTCCATTTACACGATCAGACTAGCCAACATTCGAAATAAACGCAACAAAAGAAACAATCGAAACAACTATTCAGCCTCCGAATCACCCAGGGTCCACCAGTCCGACTTCGGACGGCTGTAGCCATAGGATTCACCCGGAAACCACTCGGGAAGTTCGACAGCACTGGACAGCAGCGCGGCCAAACCATGATGGAGTGGATCGAGCGCATCGGCCTGCTCCCGCGCCCATGCGAGCCATGCCGTTGCAGTGGCCCGCCGTGCGGAATCCAAGTCGTAGCAGCGAGCCTCGACCGCATCGCAAAAGTGACGCAGGCGGGCAGCACGTTCCCAATCCTGCATCGCGCGCACCAGCCGCTTGCGTAGCCGGCGCTGCGTCTCTGCACGCCGGGCCTCTTCTCGCTCTCTCCTGCGCTCTTCCTCGTAGCTTCTTTGCCAGGCTTCGCGTTCTTCCCGCTTCGCTTTCAGCCCGGCAGCTACCGCGGGAAGTCCGGCGAGGATCAGATCGAGCTTCTCTTCCAGGCGGGAATGCTTCGTGTCGTTCCAGGTCCGTTGCGCGCTTCCGGAAATGTATTCGTCGATGTGGAAGCTCAATTCGTTCGTCGAGACCCATTCGTAGCGGTTGGTGTAGTCCAGATAACCCAAGTCAGGCGACCAGCCGTGCCGGCTACGCTGCGGGGAAGGCGCCGGTTTGCGCGGCACTTCCCTTCTCGGCACGCGCTCCTTCAACTCAACCGCCATGGACTCGCCATCGCACTCGATGACGGTCTTGCCTTCCGGCGTGATCGACCAGCGATAGCCCTTGACTTCCGAAGCCTTGATCAAGCTGTCGAGCAGTCGCAGCACGCGATCCAGAACATCCGGAGATATACGAATGTGAAGTGCCTGGCTGAAATCCAGCGCCAGCCTTCCCTCGTTGACCTTGCATTTTTTCGCGCACTTTCGCGTTTTCGCGACAAGAGGGTGTGGCTTTTCGTCCAAAGTTTCCGGAACCTCGATGAGCTCGCGGGGAGCCTTGGGCGTCGCAATCCGTTGCTCCGGAGCGGGAACATCCAGCACCTGAAATGCGATGGTGGCCCGGGCCGGATCCGCGGTGTCCGGCAAGGACGGAACACGCCGGGCTTCGACGGCCTTCGCCCAGTAGCCGCGACCGGGCAGCGGAATTGCGGCGCGGCGGCAGGCCTTGCCGAGTGCAACGTCCGATACGCCGATTCCCCGAGCCAATTTCAGCAACGGCGTCGCCCAGACCTTTTCGAACAGCTCGCTACGGGTGAAGGTGATGGTTCGATACATGGGTACTCCCGCGAATGCACAATCCAGTTTGCTACAGCGCCAGTACCGTGGTGGTATCGCCGGCGGCGAGGGCGTTCATGTAGCCGAGTACCAGTTCCCTGGTGCGGTAGCGGTTCCAGCGGGCTTCGTCCTGCGCGCGGACAATGGGAAAGGTGTCGAGTACGTAGGCAGCTTCCTCGCGCGACAGGCCGTAGAGGCTGAAATAGAGGGCGTCGAGCCGGGCCATGCGGTGGCGGCGGTCTTCCTCGTCCCACGCGAACGGTGCGCCTTCGTAGCCAAGGTCGCGGGCGAAGGCGGCAAGGTCGTTGGCGGTGTAGGACAGGTGCAGCACCTCGCCGCGCACGAAGTCGGCAATGCTACCCCCCCCCGAGTTCTTGTTCATAAGCCGCTGGTGCGATCAGCGGCAGTTGTTCGACGATGAACAGGTTAAGCGTCTGGCCTTGCAGCTTCTGACGAACGACAAAGTCAAACGCAAAACTATTGAAATTTGCGAGCATCAACGGCGCCCATTGCTTGGCTGTGCGTAATGCCTCATCGCTGTTCGGAACCCAGATCGGTACTTTGTTGCCGAAGCCTGCACGTGGGAACACGGCAGCGATCATCGACCGTACGTTTGTCGGTGCAGTGATTTCTTTGAAGCCAACATACCAACTCGCACTCGGCTCCGCGCTCGCCACTGCTTCACCGCTCACCCAAAACTGCGACGGTGGCACATAATCTGGATCGCGGTGCTGTTCGTCGGTTGTGGTGAAGGGCTGCGCGGGTCGGTGCAGATTTTCGGGATTGACGGTGACGCCGGCGGCACGATGGTCGTACATCTGGACCATCTTTCCTTCATACAGCGGCAGCATTTCGGCGTCGCCCTTCTTCCAGTGACCGCCATCGATGGGGTACCAGCCGCCGGTCTGCAATTCGGCCTGGGTCTGGAACAGGCCGGAATCGTTGGTCATGTGGAACATGGTGCAGTAGCGCACCGGGTACAGACGGTTTTCGCCTGTCACGCGGTCTGGGTCGGGCAGCGGCTGGCCATCCGGGCCGGTTTCGATTTCGTTCGTCACCGGATCGCGCAGCACATCGAATTCGTGGCGCACCAGGATCGGGTGCGCGCGATAGATGCGCGTGGTGAGCGCGGCGTCCAGTGCGTTGCGGAAGATCGGTGCAGTGCCGGTGTTGGGGTTCACCGCGCGGAAGTCGGCGGCGGACAGCTCGATGACGCGCGTGGCGGCAAGGCGAGCGTTGTCGTCCGCATCGTCGGGTAGCCCAGGTAGGCTCAAATCTGCCACGGCATGCAGGTAGAACGCGCAGCGTGAATACTCGAACGTGCGCTGCTTGCCACCGAAAACCAGTGCGCAGAACTTGAAACTGGCGTGGATGTCCGGGAAAAAGACCTTCTTGTTCTCGAAGTCCAGCAGCGCCGCCAGCCGCCCCGTGGTGGCGATGGAGCGGAAGAACCTGGCCGCGCCCTTGTCGGCGGCGATGCCCGATGGCGTCAACAGGCCCACGATGCCATCGGGCCGCACCACGTGCGAGGCGCGCTCCACGAACAGCGAGTACAGGTTGATGTCGCCCGAAGACAACAGCGGGTATTCGCCGCAACCACGGGCAATGGCGGCAGCCGCTTCGGCGCGGTTCGCGGCCAGCTCGTAGTCGGCGGCCAGCGGATCGCCCGCGCGCTTCAAGTCTTCGATCATGCGCTTGCGGTCGGACGCGCGCGCCTGCAAGGCGATGGCGGGCCGGCGTTCGGCGAACCATTCGACTTCCTGCAACTTCATCCGATCCCACGGCGGGTTGCCAATCACGGCATCGAAACCGCCATGCGGTTCCAGACTCTCCGCGTGTTTCCACACGCCGGGAAAGGCTAGTTCCCAATGCAGGAAGTGTTCGCGTGCGGCCAGTGCGCGGCATTCGTCCAGCAGACCGTTGACCTTGGCGTCGGTGGCGGGGTCGCCCCATTGGGTGCGGCCGGGCGCTAGCAGCGCGATGAGGTCATTGCCGTAGCGGCCGGAAATCAGGTCGAGCGCGGTTTTCTGCTTCTCGTCGTAGCGGCGGGTCGGGATGTCCAGCGGCGCGATCCAGCGCAACGCCTGCCAGAAATCCAGCACGCGGTGGATGCCTTCGAGATGCTTGAACGCTTCCGCGGCGATGCTGCGCGAGCGTTCCACTTCGCTCAGGTCCACGTCGGCGATGCGGCCGAGTTCGAGCATGCCTTGTGCGGCCGTGACGATGCCGGTCAGCTGGCTGTCGGCCAGCAGCCCGCCGTGGCGGCCGATTTCCTGGCGCACCTTGCCTATGTGCTCGCCGTACAGTGAATCGCCGCAGCGCAGGTGATGGTCGAGGAACGACAGCGGTGCGCCCACGGTGAAGGTGTGCAGCCACAGCGCGAGCTTTGCCAACTCCACGGCCATCGGATTCTTGTCGACGCCGTGCACCACGCGTTTCAGGATCATGCGGCGGACGAGGTGGCGGTCGTCGAGAAGATTGGCGTCGACCGCCCACTTGCCTTCCTTTGCGTTGGCGAGGATGCGCTCGCGCAAGGCCACAATGTCGTGCGCGATCGGCGACTGGTAGTGCTTGAAGCCGGCTTCCCTGGCCTTGGCGGCGGCTTCTGCGAGCTGTTCCAGCACGCGGTCGGCGAGGTCATCGACCAGACTGACCAGAAAATGCCCGCTGCCCACGGCCGGGTCGCACACGCGCAGGTTCAGCATGGCCGCGGCGGCATCGGCATCGGTCAGGGCGCGCGTGATCTGTTCCGGGGCGAGCTTGGCTTGCCGGTGCTGGGTTTCGGCGAGTGTCTTGTCGAAGCGCGCGATGCGCTCGCCCGCCAGCGGCCCGATGGTCTCGTGCAGGATCAGCTTCACGAGGTCGTCGTGGGTGTAGTAGCTGCCGGTGTTCTTGCGGGCGAACACCGATGGCTGCACAATCACGGCGCCGTTGGCATCTTCGACCAGCCGCTGTTCCAGCAGGCGTTCATAGATGGAACCCAAGTGCTGGACGGCGAGGTCGCGGTAGTTGATGAAACCGCGGCCGGAAAGATCGGGCTTGCGCGAAAGGCCGTCGATCAGCGGGGCCAGTTCGGCATCGGGCAATTCGACGCGGGCGAGGATGTCGCCGGACGCCTCGTGGAACAGGCCGCCGTTGTAGGGCGGCAGGCCAATGGAGTCGTCGCCCTGGTCGATGGCGCGGAACAGGCCGCGCAGGTGCTGCCACGCGCGCGACAGATGGGCGCTGAACACGTCGCCCTGGTTGGTGCGCTTGGCGATGTCATTGCGCAGCCAGCGCAGCGAGTAGTCGTCGTAGCGGGTATCGGTGACCGGCAGCAGGTTGCGGTCTTCGGCGTACAGCACGAACAGCAGCCGGTAGAGCAGGATCAGGGCGGCGCGGTGTACGTCGTCCAGATACTCGCGCGTGTACGGGCGCGGTACCGCGCCATCGTGCTTCGCCAGCGCGGCGGCAAGGCGCGGGAACAATTCGTCGAACACGCGCTGGCCAAGATCGGCGGAAACCTTGCTTTCCCACAGTCGGCCGGCATCCAGCGCGATCGCATGGAAGCTGCGCCCATCGGCGTCGCCCGGCTGGGGCAGGAAGGCTTCGCGCCGAAACAGCAGGAAGAACGCGCGCAGGAAGTGCACTTCATCGGCGGCAACCGGCGCGAACAGGTCGGCGTTAACGCCCGCGACGCCTGCCAGCGCAGCCAAGTCGAGTTCCAGAAATTCTTCCGAACGCGAACGGGCCGATTGCCAATACAACCGCCACACATTGCCGTTGGTCAGGATGCCCCACTGGATCGCGCGGTCGGAGGCGACTTCGACGCGGCTCAGATAGCGCAGCATCTGGCTGGATGGCGTGCCGGGGTCGAGGTGGTCGGTGGCGTCGCCGCGATCCAGCGGGCGCCCCCAGCGCTTGGCTTCGACGATCAGCTTGCCGTGGCGATAGCGGCGATCGGGGCGGCGGTCGGCCATGGCCTTGGCCTTCGCTTCTTCGGACGGAAATAGCAGGAAGTCCGGCACGTCTTCTCGGCCCGTGCGGTTGGCGGTCTGCTGGCGCGTGTAGTCGGTCCAGCCCAGCGCCTTCAATACCGGCACGATCACGTCGTCTTCGGTCTGGGCCTCGTTGAGTTCACTTCCGACGGATACGCGGGAGAAAATTTCGACGACGCGCTTGCGAAAGTCGATGAACGGTGCTTCGGCAGCGCCCCAGCCCGCGGTTTCGCGGATGCCTTCGCGCAGGAAGTCACTGGTGAAAAGCTGGCCGTGCATGGCGCCCCTTCGCAACGTGATCCCACGATGCTAACGGGGGCGCGCGTGTATGGAAAACGAGGGCCATCCACGTGATGGATGCCGGTTCGATTCACAGAGGAATGGTGGCCAAGGGCGGAATCGAACCACCGACACGGGGATTTTCAGTCCCCTGCTCTACCAACTGAGCTACTTGGCCATCCGACGCGACCGCTCGATCCTTCCGCATTGCGCGAATTCGCGATCACGAACCGCGTATTAGACCGGCCGGCACGCAAACCGTCAAGCATCGGGGCTCAGCCGATGCCCCACAGGGCACGATCCAGGTCGGCGTCCAGCCCGAACGCCTGCATCGGCACGCGGCCATCGCGCACGTCCACGCCCTCGGCGCGCAGGCGTTTCGACTGCTCGCGGAACCCGCGGCTGCCGCGCGGCAGCGCGATGGTGCCATTGGCATGCAGCACGCGGAACCACGGCAGTTCCATCCCATCGGGCGCGTCGCGCAACGCCGCCCCCACGAGCCGCGCACGTCCGGGCAACCCGGCGCGCGCCGCGATCTGGCCGTAACCGGCCACCCGCCCGGCGGGGATCGCGGCGATCGCGGCATAGATCCGTTCGTAGCGTTTGTCCATCGATCCTTCCCGGGCGCGAGCGTGCAAGGATAACCGCGCCGGCGCGACGCGGGCGGCGTATGCTGCGCCCGCCACCCACGGAGCACCCCCATGCACTTCGATCGCGCCTGCCATCCCGACGCACCGCACGCAAAGTTGCACACGCCGAACTGGTTCGTGTCCAGCCTGATGCTGGATCGCGCGCTGGACGCCATCCTGCGCCGCGTGAAAAAGCTCGACCGCAGCCACGACATTCCGTACCTCGCCGGCTACAGCATGGACGGGAAAACCATCTACATCGACCGCCATCTGCCCACCAGCTTCAGGTACCGCGGACGCACCATCGACGTGGACCGGTTCCTGATCATGCACGAGGAGGTCGAGAAGACGCTGATCGACCAGCTCGGCCTGCACTACCTGCACGCGCACCAGATCGCGACGCGTGCGGAGGAAGCGGCGGTGCGGGCGGAGCGCATTTCATGGCGCGCGTACGACCGCTTCATGCAGAAGTACGTCAAGAGCGTCGGCGATGAACGATTGAAGAAGGTGCCGAAGGATCTCGACCTCAAGCCGTATCGCGATTACCACGACTGGGACTTGATGCAGCGCATGGAGAAAGCCATCGGCGCAGGCAAGCTGTCTCCGGCGCCGAAGACACTGCGCACGGAAATCGAGGCCTACAACGCGGCATTCCGCGAACAGCACCGCGATGCAGCCCGCGTGCGCAAACCGGCTGGCGCGAAGAAACCGGCGAGAAGGAAACGTTGACGCGGCTACTGCACGCGGATGCGCCGCGCCACCATGATGCCGTAGATGCTGATCACCAACCAGATCACTTCAAGGAGGAAGGCCGGCAGGTTGAACGTGCCGAACAGCAGCGACAGCGCAACGCCGAGCGCGCCGAGCGCGTTCATCAACTGGTAGATCAGCCCGTTGCCGTGCAGCTTCTGCGCCTGCAAAAGAAAATAGGCGAACAGCGTGATGATCATGCCGACGAGGCCGACGATCACGGTCCAGTCGAGGGTGACGTTGATGCTCATTGCTTTCTCCCGCGTTGCCTGACCGCCTCGAACAGCGCGACGCCGGTCGCGACCGAAACGTTCAGACTCTCCATCGAGCCCGGCATCGGGATGCGTGCCAGATGGTCGCACGCCTCGCGTGTGAGGCGTCGCATGCCCTCGCCCTCGCCACCCATCACCAGTGCAGCCTTGCCCTTGAGGTCGACGTCGTAGAGCGAGACTTCGGCTTCGCCGGCAAGACCGGTCAGCCACACGCCGGCGTCCTTCATGTCGCGCAGTGTGCGCGCGAGGTTGGTCACCTCGATCAGCGGCACGCGATCGACCGCGCCCGCGGATGCGCGCCGTACAACTGGCGTGATGCCGACCGCTCGGTCTTTGGGCACGACCACCGCCGCCACGCCGGCGGCGGCCGCGCTGCGAAGGCAGGCGCCGAGGTTGTGCGGATCGGTGACGCCGTCCAATACCAGGAACAAGGCGTTTTCCCCTTCAAGCAAATCCGCCAGGTCGTGTTCGGATTTCGCCGCCGGCACCTCGTAGTTCGCCGCGACACCTTGATGCCGCGCGTGGCCGGAAACCCTGTCGAGCATCGCGCGTGGCCGCGCGTGCACGCGCACACCGAGGCGCCTGGCTTCGTCGACCAGCGCCGCCACGCGCGCGCTGTGCGTGCCCTGCTCGACCAGGATTTCACGCACGCGCGAGGGATCATTGGCCAGCGCGCCTTCGACCGGATTGATGCCGACGATCCAGGATTCGCTCATGACAACTCCATCAACCAAATCATCGTCATTCCGGGGCTGCCCGCAGAGACTGCGGGCAGCCCCGGAATGACGACAAATATCAATGACGCCGACGCTGTTTTTCGCCCGCTCGCGTGGCATCGTCGCGTCCCGACACCATCCTGAAGTCGATCTTGCGGTCTTCCATGCTGGCGCGCAGCACCTGCACGCGCACCGCATCGCCCAGACGGAATACCTGTCCGGTGCGCTCGCCCCGCAACTCGTGGCGACGCGCATCGAAATGGTAGTAGTCGTTGCGCAACTGGGTGATGTGCACCAGCCCCGACACCTTCGATTCGGTCAATTCCACGAACAAACCGAACGAGGTGACGCCGGTGACGATGCCGTTGAATTCGGAACCGACGTGCTGCTCCATCCACGCGCATTTGTAGCGCTCGTCGACGTCGCGCTCGGCTTCCTCCGCGCGCCGCTCGGTGCGCGAGCAGTGCGCGGCCATCGTGGCCATCTTGCTCTCGGTGTAGAGGTACGCCGCCGGCTTGCCGCCCGCCAGTGCATAGCGGATCGCCCGATGCACCAGCAGGTCGGGGTAGCGCCGGATCGGCGAAGTGAAATGCGCGTAGGCATCCAGCGCCAGGCCGAAGTGACCGTGGTTGGCGGGCTGGTAGCTGGCCAGGCTTTGGGCGCGCAGCAGCACGCTGCGGAACAGCTCGGCATCGGCTCGATCGGCCACGCGCTTCAGCAACGCCGCGAAATCGCGCGGCTTCACTTCGGCCAGCGGCGGCATCTTCAACTTGTATTCGCGCAGGAACGCCAGCAGGTCTTCGTATTTGTCGGCCGGCGGCGGCGCGTGCACGCGGAACGGCGCTGGGATCTTCTTCTTCGCAACGAACATCGCCGCCTGCACGTTGGCCGCGATCATGCATTCCTCGATCAGCTTGTGCGCATCGTTGCGTTCGTAGGCACCCAGTGAAACAACGTCGCCCTTGTCGTCCAGCCGATAGTTGACTTCGCTGGTCTCGAATTCGATGGTGCCGCGCCGCTTGCGCGCCGCATCGAACGCCTTGTACAGCGCGTGCAGGTGGTCGATGTGCGGCAGCAGCTTGCCCATGGCCCGCCGCGCTTCCGCATCGCGCACGCCGATGACCTGCCAGACCGCGTCATAGGTCAGCCGTGCGTGCGAACGCATCACGGCCGGATAGAACTTCGCGCGCGTGACGTCGCCATCGCTGCCCACGCGCATGTCGCACGCCATGCACAGGCGATCGACCTCGGGATTGAGCGAACAGATCCCGTTCGACAGGGTTTCCGGCAGCATCGGCACCACGAAGCCCGGGAAATAGACCGACGTGCCACGCCTGAAGGCCTCGTCGTCCAGCGCGGTTTCCGGCTGCACGTAATGCGACACGTCTGCGATCGCGACGATCAGCCGGTAGCCGCCGCCGCGCACCGGTTCGGCGTACACCGCATCGTCGAAGTCGCGCGAATCGGCACCGTCGATGGTGACCAGCGGCAGCTTGCGCAGATCCACGCGGCCTGCGCATTCGGCCTGCGTCACGCGCGGCTCGACGCCTTCGGCCGCGCGCGTCACTTCGACCGGCCATTCGTGCGGCAGGCCGTGGCTCTCGATCGCCATCTCGACGATCAGCGACGGCTGCAGCCGTTCGCCCAGCACCGAAACAATGCGCCCGATCGGCCCGCGCTGCGGCGTCGGCGGCTCGGTGATTTCCGCGACCACGATCTGGCCCGCGCGCGCGCCGTTGCGCGCATCGGGCGGAATCAACACGTCCTGGTGCAGGCGCCGGTCATCGGGATCGACGACCACCACGCCATGTTCCTCGACCACGCGCCCGACCAGCCGCGGCGCGCGGCGCTCCAGCACTTCGCGGATCGCGCCTTGCTGGCGCCCGCGCCGGTCGACCCCGACCACCGACGCCAACACGCGATCGCCGTGCAACACCTGGCGCATCTGCGCCGGCGACAGATACAAATCATCGCCACCCTCGTCGGGGCGCAGGAACCCGTAACCCTCCGCGTTCGCCAACACCGTGCCCGCGATCAGCCCGATGCGCTCGGCTGGCGCCAAACCACCGCGGCGACTTTCCAGCAACTGGCCGTCGCGCAGCATCGCGCGCAGGCGCTTGTCCAGCGCCTCGCGGCGCACGTCGTCGCGAATGCCGAGCGCTTCGGCGATGGCATCCGCGCGCAACAAGCTGCCGCGTTCGGCCAGCAATGCGAGAATCGCCTCGCGGCTCGGGATGGGGTGTTCGTAGCGCTGTGCTTCGCGCTCCGCGTGCGGATCGGCGAAGCCGCCATGCGCGTGCGGCTTCGCCGGCTTGCGCACGGCTTGCGCCTTCTTCGGGCCAGTGCGCGGCGCAGCTTCCTGCTTGCGCTTGCCGGATTTCTTCTCTCCGCGCGGTTTGCGCGCGGGTCGTGACGGCGGTCGGTTGCGTCTGGGCATTGCGCCAGCGTCGCGCAGCAGGGGCGCGAAAGCAAGTCCGCGCCGCGCCTGCGCGAGCCAGGGAGCACCGCCGCGCGCCGGGCGCCGATCCCTTGCACTGCTACGGTCGGACCAGATCCTCCCTGTCGGGAAGCAGCGTCACCGGCACTTCGAATATCGCATCCACCGGCAAGCCGTTGGCCTCGGCCGCGTCGCGAACGGCCTGTTCGCTGGGGCCTTCGTAGATGCAGAACGTCGTGGTCTTGTCGCGCGTGGCGTACGAATGCACCCACTTCACGTCGTGGTTCGCGTTGTTGCCGTTGACCTTGGCCTTGACGGCCTTGTCCAGGCCATCGAGCGCACCAGGCGGAAAGCTTCGCTTGATCAGATACCGATTCATGCTCCGACCCTCCATTGGAGCGGCCGGCCGGGCCGCACGGCTCTGGCGGCTCAGAGTGCCGACAGGAATGCCACGATATCCTCTTTTTGCTGCTCGGTCATGCCGATGTTGAAACGCGTGTCATAGAAGTCGACCACGTCGTGCAGGGTCGCCGCCGAGCCGTTGTGGAAGTACGGCGCGCGCGCCGCGAGGCCGCGCAGGTTCGGACCCTTGAACTTGCCGATGTCCGCCCATTTGCCGGTCAGCATCGCCAGGCCCGGATCGGTGGTGCGGATCACCTCGCCCGTCTTGATGTTGGTCAGCGTGTACAGCGGCATGTCGGGCGTGCGCCGGCTGGCGTCGGCGATGCCGATGTTGAGCGGCGCCGCCACCGAATGATTGCCGATGTTGGGCGAGTCGTGGCAGGTGCCACAGGTACCGCGGATCACCGGCTTGCCGGTCGCGTCGTTCAAACCGGCGACGCCGGTGATCTCGATCGGCAGCGAATCGAACAACTCCTGGCCGCGCGCGACCGCAGCGCGCGCCATCGTCTGCGGATCGAAGCGGCGCGCGGGTTCCGGATCACGCCAATGATCGAACAGCCGCATCACTTTCGGATCGAACGGATCGAGCGTCGGATCGTTGCCCAGCGAATCATTGATGCCGATCCAGAATTTCTGCAACGCGAGGATTTCTGGGCCGCCCATGCCGCCGACGTCATTGAGCTGGCCGGCGCGGTCATCGCGGATCTGCGCCGTCACCAGCGGCAATTCGAAAGCGACGATCTGGTCGACGATGGCCTGGCTCGGCGCGGACGCCGCCTGCTCGTGCCCGAGCACCGCGTGCAAGGCCTGTGACGCAAGGCTGAGGCGAAGGTCGCCGACATCGACACCGGCATCCATCGGCGGCTTGAATGGAAGATAGGTTTCGCGGCCGTCCCACATCACCGCCGTGTCCCAGATGAGGTTGGTTGCAGGCAGCGGACGCCGGAACAACGAAAGGGCCTGCGCGCTGGCGTAGCCGTAGGGATCGTCGACCGCGGTCAGCGTGAATTCCGCATTCGCCGGGATCGGCAGGCTCACGCGGATCACACCGTGATTGAGCAACATCGAATAGGCCGCGACGCGTGCGGACAACGTGGAGACATCCGCAAGCGGCGAGTTGGCGCCATCGACCGGGCGAAAGATCGGGTCCGTGCCGCGCGTTGCCACGAACCGCTTTTGCACATCGGCGGCGGAAATGGTCCAGCCATCCTGCTGCTGGTGGCAGGAACTGCACGAGCGCCCGTTGCTGCCTAGGCTCTGGAAGAACGGATTGCTGCGGTCGACCTGGCCATCCGGCGTACGGGTTTGCAGCAAGCCGGAAGGATCACGCGTGACCAAACCATCCACGCGGGAAGGCGTCGCAACTTGCCGCGCGGCGCCCCCGCCGGCAGTGGCAAGCAGGATGACCGCAGCAACAAGACGAAGACGGCCGCCTGACCGCGGCAAGTGTCGATGGAACATCGCGCTGTCCTCCCGATGCGGATGGGCATCAGGGAGAACACCGTCCCGGACGGGTTTGCGACACGTGGCTCAGCGCATCAGGACGCCGCACGCGCCGACCGGATGGTGAAGCGCAGTCTGCGCGCCGGCGAACTCGGGATGCGATGCAAGGCCGTTCGCATCGATGATTGCGCGCGCGTCGTGCAGTTGCGCCACCGCGCCCGCGCAATCGCCGGCTTGCGCCGTCGCGGCCGCAAGCCACAATTGCGCGGCGAGGCGGCGCGGATGCGATGGCTGCAATTCACCGCTGGTGCGCTGGATGGCTTGCGCCAGCCGCGCGCGCGCCGGCCCGGGCCGATGCTGCAACAGCGCCACGCGGGCCAGCAGCGTGTGCACCCACAACAGCATCGGATCGGGACGGTCGGCCACCTCGGCGAGATGCTTTTCGACCGTCGCCTGCAGGCCGTGTGGACATTCCGGGCCCGCCGATTGCGTGCAGGCCAGCAACAGGCGCGCTTCGGCGACCAGCGGCGGCACCTTGTACGGACGCGTGCGCAGATGCGTGATCGCGCTCGGCAGCAGGGCGCGTGCCAGTGCCGGCTGCCCTTGCAGCAGCGCGATCCCCGCGAGCTCGCTTTCCGCGCGGCCGACGCGCATGCGGTTGGCGGGATCGTCGCCATACAACCTGCGCGCCTGCGTCAGCAAGGATTTCGCGCGATCCAGGTTTCCGGCTTCGATTTCGCCGAACGCGGTGGCTTCCAGCGAATCGCCATGCAGCGGCGTGTCCGCGCCGAAGCCCGCGGCGGACAATTTCTGCGCGACCTCGCAATCGCGTGCCGCGGAAGCGCGATCCGCGCGCGTGCCATCCAGCACGCAGGCCTTTTGCGCCGTGTAGACCTGCGTGACCTGCGGCTTGCCACCAATGCGCGCGTATGCCGCCAGCGCCTGATTGAACAATCCGTGGGCCACGGTCCAGTGGCCGGCGCGCCATTCCGACGAAGCCCAGCCAGCCATTGCGAGCGTCGTCTCGTTGCTGTCCGGGCCGAAGTGGGCAAGCTCGAAACGGTACGTCTTCTGCCACATCGGGATCGCTTGCGCATAGCGCTCCAGCCCTTCCAGTTCCGACGCCACGTCGTTGTAGCCGGTGCCAACGCGCGGGTCATCCGGCCCCCACGTCGCGATCCGCTCCTGCAGCGCTTCGCGCGTGAGTTGCAACGCGGCCTCGCCATGGCCCTCGATATTCTCGACCGCAGCCAGCGGTTCCAGCAGGTCGATCAGGGTTTCACCATGGATGCCTTGCGCCAGCATGCGCTGGTGCGCGAGGCGCAGATCGGCGCCACCCGCCGCGTAATCCTCGTCGCGCACGGCCGCATAGCCGCGCGCGGTGAGGGCGCGGATGGCATTGATGTCGGAGGGCGACAGTTCCCGATTCGATAACGCGACCGCCTGCTCTGCCAGCTTGCGGGATTTCGGAATGTCTCCGAGGTTTTCATACAGCCGCGAGAACATCGAAAGCAGGTCGATCCGTTCGCCCGGACCGAGCTGCGGCGAGTGCTCAAGCTTGTCGACGCCATCCGCCAGCAGCGCGTCGAGGCTGGGCTGCCTGGATACAGCAACGCCGTAGCGGATCGGCGCAAACAGGCTTTCGATGAAGTCGCGCACCATGTTCGCGCGCGCCGCCTGCTGGCGCGCCACGTGCGTCTGCCACAACGCGATCGACAGCGAAGCCAGGATGGCCAGCAACAGGATCGCGGTGATTGCCACGCCGCCGCGATGGCGCGCGACGAATCGGCCGGTGCGATACCAGCGGGACGGGGGATGTGCGCGCACGGGCAGGCGATCGAGATACCGCTCGATGTCCTCGGCCAGCGCGCCGCCGGAGCCGTAGCGGCGCTCCGGTTCCGGCGCGGTCGCCTTGGCGATGATGTTGGCGAGGTCGCCGCGCAATTTGCGCGCGTGCTTCGAGCGCGCACGTGCGGCACCTTTCCCGTTCGCGGTGGCGGTGCGCGCGTCGGCGGACGCATTGCGCTCTCCGGTCAGCAGTTCGCGCAGCAGCACGCCGAGCGCGTACACATCGGTGGCCGTCGTGATCGCGCCGGGCGTGAACTGTTCCGGTGCCGCGTAGGCCGGCGTCAGCGCGTGGTGCCGCGTTCGGGTGGCGTCTTCGGTGTCGTCCAGCAGTTTGGCGATGCCGAAATCGAGCAGCTTCATCTCGCCTTCGGCGGTGACCAGTACATTGGAAGGTTTCAGGTCGCGGTGCACGATCAGCGCACGATGCGCGGATTCCACCGCGCGGCACACGCGCAGGAACAGGGTCAGCCGCTGGCGTTCGGAGAGCCCATGGTCCTGCGCGTAACGCGTGATCGGCACGCCTTCGATCAGTTCCAGCGCGATGTAGGCGAGCCCGTTGCCGGCCACGCCGCCCTCGATCAGGCGTGCGATGCCGGGATGCCGCAGGCGCGCCAGCGCTTCGCGTTCGTGGTGGAAGCGTCGTCGCGCCTCGGCAGTGTAGAGGCCGCGCGCCAGCAGCTTGACCGCGACGAACTGGCGTACGCCCTCCACGTCGCGAAACCCGCGGAACACGGTGGACGAACCACCCTCGCCCAGTACTTCCAGCAATTCAAAAGGACCGATGCGGCTGCCCGGCGGCAGGGGTTCGACAGCGTCGATTTCCCCGATCGCCTCCGCTGCAAGCGCCGCGTCACCCGCGGCCAGCCATTCGCCCTCCGCGGCGTCGGCTGCGAGCATCCGTTCCAGGTCGGCGCGCACGGCCGGGTCGGTGCAGCCTTCGGAAAGCAGGCGCGCACGCTCAGCCGCCGGCAGCTTCAGCGCTTCCTCGAACAAGTCGCGCAGTGTCGGTGTGGATTCCACCCGCTACTCCTCGAAATTGTCGAGCCTGTTCGAAATCGAAAACACCTTTTACTCGTCATTCCGGACGCCGCGAGCGGCGGTCCGGAACCCGGTGCCTTTGCTTCAATGAAGTCGCTGGATCCCCGCCTTCGCGGGGATGACGATGAGTGATGTATCCATGCGATAAACCCCGTCTGCGCCCCGATTGCGACGCCGAAGTTTTCAATCCAGATGCGATTTGATGAACGCGCGCGCGAAACGCCAGTCGCGATCGATCGTGCGGCGGGCCAGCCCCAGCGTTTCGGCAACCTGTTCCAGGCTCAGCCCTGCGAAATAGCGCAGTTCGACGACCCTGGCCGCGCGCGCGTCGGTCTTTTCCAGTGCGTCCAGCGCCGCGTCCAGCGCCAGGGCTTGTTCGGCCGTTTCGATGGCCAATTGCGCGTTGTGGTCGTCCAGCGTCACGCGGCTCCACTGGCCGCCGGCGCGCAACCGCAGGCGGTCACGCGCGCGATTGATCAGCAGGTGGCGCATCGCGCGGGCGGCGTAGGCAAAGAATTGCGCCGGTTCTTGGAATTGCAGCGCCGGGCGGTCGCCCATGCGCAGGTAAAGTTCGTGCACCAATTCGGTGGTGTCGAGGGTGCCGTTGCGGCGCTGGCCGGCCAGCCGCCGCGAGGCCATGGCCTTCAGGCGCGCGTAGACCTCGACGAACAATGCGTCGGTCGAACTGCCGGCAGGCATCTCGCTGCAGTCGACCATGAGGCGCCTCCACACCCATGGGACTTCTGCGTCCGCGGAACGCCAGCGTCACGCAGAATGGCGGCAAACGCAAGCCCTGGCCTGCGCTCGACGCGAACGGCTCTTGGCGGCGTTACGGCGCCTTGGCCGCCTGCAAGCCCTGGACGATCGCCAGCGAACGCTTGACGTGCTGGTCGGGTGTCAAGTGATCGGCTTCCGACGACAGGGTCGCGACGACCTTGCCTTCGCGGTCGAGCACGAAAGTCGTGCGCGGGAAGAAGCCGTGGGTCACCTGCTTTCCGGTCACGTCGGTCACCCCTTTCTGTGGCGGCATCATCTTGAGGTCGTAGCGTGCCGCGATCTTGCCGTCGGGGTCGGAGGCAACCGGGAACTTTCCGGCGCAGTAGTTCGGATCGGACGAAAACTGGTTGAGCCGGGCGATCGAATCGGCCGACACGCCGATGATCGTGGCGCCGGCCTTGGCAAACTGGTCCGCGTCGGTCGCGAAGGTGTGGGCTTCGAGATCGCAGCCGCCGGTGTAGGCCGCCGGGTAGAAATAGACCACCACCGGTCCCTTGGCCAGCGCCTGCTTCAAGGAGAAAGTGAAATCCTTGCCCGCAAGGCTTGCGGTGGCCGTGAAATCCGGCGCAGCGGCGCCCGTTTTCAATGCGGCCAACCCGGGAACGGCGAGCGTCGAGGCCAGCACACCCACGGTGATCAAACCAGCCAATCGCTTGTTCATCTCGAAACCCTCCAGAGATACGTTGCACGGTAGCACGGCCGACCGTTGCGGGTTAGTGCGCCGCAGGCCCGCCACAGTTGCATTGACAGCCGAACCGTCCGGCAGCTATCGTACGCGGCTCGCTGCGCCCTGGCGCCGCGGCCGTGCCCTGCCCGGGTGGCGGAATTGGTAGACGCACTAGTTTCAGGTACTAGCGGGTAAAACCGTGGAGGTTCGAGTCCTCTCCCGGGCACCATTGCACCATTCCAGCGATTCCCATCCAATCCCGGAATCGCCTTGAAACCCGCGCCAGTCGCGGGTTTTTTGTTGCACAGACGTCGAAGCGGCGTTCCTGCCGCGCTTGGCGGAAGGCCGGGCCGATGCCGCACCGGGCGACCTTGCCGGCAGTCCACCACCGGTCGAGGCCTGTTCCCCGGATCGTGGCCGGATGATCCCTGCGGGGATGCAACGTGCGAGCGCATCGCCAGGGTGGCGCGGTGACCGCGAGTGCCTCCCGAAAATGAAACATGTTGTGACACGGGGTTGTCGGCATCGCGGGTGATTCATAAAATCCCGGTTCGGTGCGCGAGGGTGCACCGACGCCGGCGCAATGCCGGTTATTTCAACGGACCTGAATAGGGGAAAATCAAGATGTACAAGAAACTGACAGCGCTGGCGCTGTTGACGGCGGCTGCGTGCGTGGGTACCAGCGCGCAAGCCAAGGACCTGACCGGCTGGTTCGTCAACGGCGGCGTCGGCAGCGCGCATTACAAGGCCACTTACGAGGGCGTGTCGGGCACGGAATCCGATACCGGCTTCCAGATCAACGGCGGCTGGCGTTCGCAGTTCATCGGATTCGAGGGCGGCTACGTGGATCTGGGTAGTGTCAGCGGCGATGCCATGGTTGGCAGCACGATGATTTCCGCCAAGGCATCCGGCAAGGGCTGGACGTTGGGCCTCAACGGGCATTTCAACCCCACCGACAAGTGGTACTTCTCGGCTCGCGCCGGGTTCTTCAGGTGGACCGCCGACCTGAGTGCCGACATCGCCGACAGCAGCGGCACGATGCGTTATTCCGAAAGCGTGCACGGCTTGAACGGCTACGCCGGTGTCGGTACCGGCATCGACTTCAACCGCCACTGGAGCCTCGGCGTCAATTTCGACTATTACAAAATCAACAAGGACCACGTGAACGTCGATACCAAGCTCTATTCCGTCACTGCGGAATACCGGTTCTGATCGGCGAGAGCCGAAGGATGAATATTCACGGGCGCCGCGAGGCGCCCGTTTTTTTGCCGGGCAACGCCAGCGAGGCCACCCTGGATCCGGCCTGGTCTTGACGGCGAGATAACGCGGGGCGGACAAGACTTGGCGAGCCACGGGTTGAAGCGTCGATGACGCAGCAGGTGCAACATGCGTTCGCATCGTTCCATGGGTGTCTTGGCGGGGTTGTTGCTGGCGACCGGGATCGCGGTGGCAGGCGGAGCCGACGGCGGCCAGCCCTTCGACATCAGCACGCCGCAGAGCTTCGAGGTGCAGGCCGCGCAAGTGCGCGCGGGCATGGGTGTCGGCGGCGCGTACGCGTTCCTCTCCGCGCAGGATCGCACGCTGGTCGAGCGCGAGATCGCCGCGATGAGTGTGTTGTTGCAACGCCAGGGCAACATCGAAGCCATGACCGGCGCGCAACGGGTAGAGCTGTACAACGCGCAGGAATCGGCCAACCACATCCTGACGCGCGGCCGCGCGGGCACCACGCGTTGCGCATGGGCGCAGCAGACCGGTTCGCGCATTCCACGCACCGAGTGCTGGTCCATCTCGATCTGACCACGGGCGAACGGACGAAGCGGAACGCCGCAAACCGGGTCACACCTGCAGACGATCGCCCTCGCGTGCGACCAGCTTGTACAGCGCCGGCATCAGGAAGATGCCGATCGCGAGGCGCGAGATCATCCCTGCCACGATCACCAGCGCGAACGGGCGCTGCGAATCGGTGCCGACGCCATGCGCGATCGCGGCGGGCAGCAGACCCAGCGCCGCGACCAGCGCGGTCATCAGGATGGGCCTGAGGCGCAACACAGCGGCTTCGTGCGCGGCCCGCAGCATGTCCATGCCTGCCAGCCGCAATTCGTTCGCGCAGGAGATGTACACCACGCCGGTCAGCACCGACACGCCGAACAGCACGATGAAACCGATCCCGGATGACACCGAAAACGGGGTGCCGGTGACCCACATCGCGAATACCGCGCCGACCGGCGCCGACAGCAACACGCCGACCACCGTGATCAGCGGGAACTTGAAGTTGCCGTACAACACGAACAGCAAGCCGAAGATCACGACGACGGTGAGCGGCAGGACCACCCGCATCTGCGCACGCGACGCGGTGTACTCCTTGTATTCACCGCCCCATTCCAGCCGATAGCCCTGCGGCAGTTTCACGTCCTTCGCGACCCGCGCGATGGCTTCGTTGACGGCGCCCGCGAGGTCGCGCCCCGATACCGAGAACTGCACGCCGATGTAGCGCGAGCCGTTTTCGCGATAGATGAAGGACGCGCCATTCTCGACCTTGATGCTGGCCAGTTCCTTCAGCGGAATCTGCTGGCCGCCCGGCGTCGCCACCGGGATGTCGCCGATTTCGACGGGGTTGTCGCGGAAGCGCTGCTGCAACCGGACGACGAGGTCGAA
The DNA here is from genome assembly GCA_035277545.1 of Rhodanobacteraceae bacterium. GTDB lineage: Bacteria > Pseudomonadota > Gammaproteobacteria > Xanthomonadales > Rhodanobacteraceae > 66-474. Next base: position 44,218 of record DATEKI010000161.1, read on the forward strand.
CTGCTTGTCGCCCTGTACCACCTGCGTCGCCACTTGGCCGCCGATCGCGGCATTGATCAGGTTGTTGATGTCGTCGACGTTCAGGCCGTAGCGCGCGATCTTCGCGCGGTCAATGTCGATCGCGAGGTTGGGCTGGCCAAGTTCGTGCACCAGTGTGATGTCGGTGATGCCACGCACCCTTTCCATCACCGCCTTGATCGCCTTGCCTTCCTTCTGGAGCACCTGCAGGCTCGGCCCGTACAGCTTCACCGCCAGCGCGCTCTTGAGTCCGGTTTCGGCCTCGTCGACCGCGTCCTCGGCTGGCTGGGTGAAGTTGAACTGGATGCCGGGGAACCGTTCGAGCTTCTTGTCGATCGCGGCGATCAGGTCCTGCTTGTCGCGGTACTTGCCACCCCATTGCGAATACGGTTTCAGCCCCACGAAGAATTCATCGTTGAAGAAACCCGTGGAATCGGTGCCGTCGTCGGGACGTCCCAATTCCGACGTCACGGTGGTGACGACCGGGAACGACATCAGCACCTTGCGGATCTCTGGCGAAATTTCCGACGCCTTCTCGAAGGAGATCGTGTACGGCATCGTCGCGCGCACCCACAGCGCACCCTCATCGAGGTTCGGCATGAACTCGGCGCCGATGCCCTGCATCATCAGGAACGTGAGGACCAGCAGCACGGCAGAGCCCGCGGCAACCCGCCATGGCACGCGCTGCGCGCGCTCCAGCCAGCGCACGTACCACGCCTTGAATTTTTCGTAGATCGCATTGCGGCGCTCGCGCACGCCCTTGCGCATGAAGATCCCGCACAGCACCGGCAGCAGGGTCAACGTCACGATGAGCGAGCCGACCAGCGCGAAGATCATGGTGTCGGCCATGGGCTTGAACAGCGTGCCGGACGGTCCGGTGAGGAAGTAGATCGGCAGGAAGCTCGCGACGATCACCGCCACCGCGTACACCAGCGGGCGGTCGATCTCCGCGGCGGCGGCGAGGATCACCTGCTTGACGTCGAACCCGGTGCCGCGCCGCGCGGCAAGCTCGCGGAAGATGTTCTCGACCATGAAGATCGCACCATCCACGAGGATGCCGAAATCCACCGCGCCGATCGACAACAGGTTGGCCGAGGCATTCTTCAGGTCGAGGCACAGGAACGCGAACAGCAAGGCCAGCGGCACCGTGACCGCGACGATCAGGCCGGCGCGCACGTCGTACAGGAAGAAGATCAGCACCACGATCACCAGCACCAGGCCGACGGTGAGGTTGTGCATCACCACGCCCTTGGTCTGGTCGATCAGAGTGGTGAGGTCGTAGAACGGATGGATCTTGACGTCCCTCGGCAGGATCGTCTCGTTCAACTCCCTGGTCTTGGCCTCGACCGCCTTCAGTACATCCTCGGTCTTGCTGCCGGTCAGCGCCAGGATCACGCCTTCCACCGCGTCGTCCTGGTCCATGTAACCGAACTCGCCGAGGCGCGGCGCGATGCCGATCCTTACCTTGGCGACGTCCTTCACCAGCACCGGCGTGCCGTCATGCACCGCCAGCACGATGTTGTCGATGTCCTCGGGCGTCTTGATGCGGCCGAGTCCGCGCACGTAGAAGAACTGGCCGCCCTGCTGGTAGAACCCGCCACCGGCGTTGCTGTTGTTGGCGGCAAGCGAAGCCTCGACCTGCGAAACGCTCAAGCCCAGCCCGGCGATCTTCACCGGATCCGGCAGCACCTGGTACTGCATGGTGCCGCCGCCGAACCCCGAATCGTCGGCGACGCCCGGCACCGACCGGTACTGCGGGGCGACCACCCAGTCGTCGAGCGTCTTGAGTTCCATCGGCGAGCGGTCGGTGCTTTGCAGCACGTAGCGGTAGACCAGCCCAGACGGCGGCGACATCGGCGAGATCGACGGCGACACGCCGGTCGGCAAGGTGACCTGGGGCAAGCGGTTGTAGACGCGCTGGCGCGCGAAGTAATGGTCGGTGGCGTCGCTGAAGGTCAGGGTGACATCGGACAGCCCGTACAGCGAGATCGAACGCTTGGTCACGAGGCCCGGGATCGCGTTCATGCCGAGTTCCATCGGCACGGTGATCTGCTGTTCGACCTCTTCCGCGGAATGTCCCGGCCACTGCGTGATGATTTCCACCATCGGCGGCGACAGGTTCGGATACGCATCCATCGGCAGGACCTTGTAGGCCCACACGCCGGCCGCCGCCATCGCCAGCGACAACAGCACGATCAGCAGGCGCTGTTCCAGCGCGAATGCGACGATGCGATTGATGAGCGACGCCCTGCGCGACGCTTCGTTGTCCGGAGTTTGCGCGCTCATTGCGACTGGATGAATTGCAGGAAGATGCTGCCGTCGACCACCACCTTGTCGCCGGGGCAGAGTCCTTCCGGAACCACGTAGCGGTCGCCGACGCGCGCACCGAGCGAGATCGAGCGGCGCGCATAGCTGCCATCGGCGTCCACCGCATACACGAATGGCAGGTTCTCGTCGTCGCGCAGCACCGCGGAGACCGGGACCAGCAATCCGTCATGCGCTTCGTGCGAGCGGATATGCACGGTCACGTACATCTGCTTCCTCAGCGCACCGCCGGCGTTGTCCACGCGCACGCGCGCCGCGACCGAGCGCGTGTCGGGATCGACCACCGCGCCCACGTTGGTGACGGTGCCTTCGATGGGTTTCCCACCGTCGCCGGCCACGATCGAGGCGGCGTCGCCGTCCCGCACGTGCGCTGCGTCGTCACCGAAGACGTTGGCCATGACCCACATCGTCGCGGTATCGGCGATGGTGAAGCACGGCGTGGTGCCGACCGCGAGCGTCTGCCCCGGCGCGATCGATTTCGCGACCAGCGTGCCCGCGATCGGCGCGCGGATGACGCCCTGCCCACCCGCGACGGGTTTGCCGTCGCGAATGGCCGCGATGGTTCGAGGATCCATGTGCAGCGCGACCAGCGCTTGCAACGCCGCGTCGCGATTGGCATCCGCGGTGGCCGCATCGGCTTGCGCCTGCGCGTTTTCGCGCTGGGAAATCGCCTGGTGCGCGAAGAGGTCGCGGTCATTGGAGGCGACGGCATCCGCGGCTTTCGCGGCCAGCACCGACTGCCGGTACGCGCCGGCGGCCGCGGCAAAATCGGACGAGGCGACTTCCGCCAGCGCCTGTCCCCTGGCCACGTGCTGGCCCTGCGTCACCAGCACCTTCGTGACCGCGCCCGAGAACGGCGCGAGGATGTCGGTCGCATGGTTGCGGTCGAAATCCACCACGCCGGTCGTCGTGATCGTGGTGTGGTACTGCGTCGGGGCGACCGTGTAGGTGCGGATGCTGCCCTGTTGTGCCTTGGTCAGCGTGACGTTGTGCGGCGTGGCGGATGATTCCGGCTGCGGGGGTTTGCCGGAGCAGCCGGCGAGCATGATGACGATGCACAAGGCTGCAAATGCAAACCCGGGGGTACGCCAGGCCCGGTCGCGGCGACCGCTGTTTCGCAAGGCGCGACGCCTGGTTTTCCCCTTTCCCTCCGGGTACCGCTGCCATCCATGGCCAAGAGCTCCGTGGTGCCCCGAAGGGGCGGGTGAGGGTACGGTGGAATTGCGGTGCTCGATTCTTGCCGGACCCTCACCCCTGCCCCTCTCCCGGAGGGAGAGGGGTTCCGTTCTGGAATGCATGATGTTCATCGCTAGTGTTGTGCCATTTCGGAGTGATGCCACCAGCCGCCGCCCAGCGCCTGGTACAGCGCCGCGGTGTCGGCGAAACGATTGGCCTCGGCGGCGACCAGCGCGATCCGCGCCTGCTGGTACGCCTGCTGCGCGGCCAGCAGTTCGAAGGTGCCGATGTAGCCGTGCTCGAGTTGCAGTTGCGAAAGGTCCAGCGTGGTCTTTGCGGCCTGTTCGGCTTTCGCCGCGGCCTGCAGGCCCTTCGCGTCCTGGTCCAGCGCGACCAGTGTGTCGGCCACGTTCTGGAACGCCGTCAACACGGTCCCGCGGTATTGCTCGGCGGCTTCCACATACGCCGCCTTGGCCGCGCGTTCCTGATGCAATAGTTGTCCGCCTTCGAAGATCGGCGCGGTCAGCGATGCAGCGACGCCCCAGAAGCCGGTGCCGGAAGTGAAGATCTTCGAAATCGCCAGCGCCGTGCTGCCGGCGTTGGCGGTCAGATTGATTTGCGGCAAGCGTTCGGCGGCGGCGATGCCGACCGCGGCACTGGCGGCGTGCAGGTTGGCGCGCGCCTGGCGCACGTCGGGACGCTGCGCGACCAAAGTCGATGGGAGGCTGACAGGCAGCGTTTGCGGAAGATGCAGCTCGGCCAGCGTGAAGGTTGCCTTCGGCGAGTCGGACGGAAACGTTCCGACCAGCACCGCCAGCGCGTGCCGGCTGGCGGCCAGTTGCTTCACCAGCGCAGGCAGGCCTGCTTCGGCCTGCGCAAGCTGCGTCTGCTGTGCGGCCACGTCCAGCTTGCTGGCATCGCCCTTCTCCAGCCTGAGCTGCAGGATTGCGAGGCTCTTCTTCGCGATGTCGACGGATTTGCGGGTGGCATCGACCTGTTCGCGCAACGCGGCTTCCTGGACCGCGGTCACCACTACGTTGGACGTCAGCGTGGTCCACGCCGCGATCATCTGGAAACGCGCGGACTGTTCCTGCGCCTGCAGCGATTCGCGGGTTCGGCGATTCAGCCCGAACAGGTCTGGCGCATAACTGATCGTGACCTGCGGCGTGAACAGG
>DATEKI010000162.1:0-3426 GCA_035277545.1 Rhodanobacteraceae bacterium
GGACGGTTTTCCACCGCCGCGGCGAGACGGGCCTTGCCGTTCTTGTCGAGCCAGCGTCCGCCGTTGGCGAGCGCGCGGCGCAGGCGGCGGCGCGGCATCGCGCCGAACCAGCGCGTGCCTTCTTCGTGCGACTGCTCGCGCACGGTGGGCTTGATGACCGTCTTGTAGTAATCGGTCATGGCCTCGAAGCGGTGCGTCAGCAGCGCCTTCAGGGTTTCCATGTCGGGCAGCGCCACGTTCGGGCGCTCATCCAGCGACGGAGCGACGCGCAGCACTTTCGCGAGCTTGACCTTTTCCAGACCGCGGATCACCACCCAGCCGATGTCCACCTCGAACTTGCGCAGCGCAAACTTGGCCGAGCTCGGGAACGCGTGGTGGTTGTTGTGCAGTTCCTCGCCGCCGACCCACACGCCCCACGGCGTGAGGTTGGTCGCCTTGTCGGCGGTTTCGAAATTGCGGTAACCCCACCAGTGGCCGAGGCCATTGACGACGCCCGCTGCCCAGAACGGAATCCACGCCATCTGCAGCGCCCAGATCGCGCCACCGAGCACGCCGAACAGGGCAAGGTCGATCACCGCCAGCAGCGAAACGCCGAGGATCGGGTAACGCGAATAGAGATGCCGCTCGATCCAGTCGTTCGGCGTGCCACGACCGTACTTCTCGAGGTCCGCCTGGTTCGCGGCAGCCACGCGGTACAGCTCGACGCCCTCGAAGAACACCTTGCCGATGCCTTCGATCTGCGGGCTGTGCGGATCTTCCTCGGTCTCGCAATGTGCATGGTGCTTGCGGTGCACCGCCACCCACTCCTTGGTGACCATGCCCGTGCCGAGCCAGTTCCAGAAACGCAGCACGTGCGAGACCACGGGATGGAAATCCACGCCGCGATGTGCCTGGCTGCGATGCAGGTACAGCGTCACGGCGAAAATGGTGAGCTGGGTCGTCACCAGCACATACACAAGAATCGCGAGCCAGCCGGCGTTCGCCAGGCCGTGCGCGGCAAAATCAAGGAGGGTATTGAGCATCACGGATCACACGGGAAAGGGAACGGGCCAACGCAAGCCCGCCATGGCAGTCTAGGGCAGAATCCCCATCGCTGCCACAGGCTTGCCTAAACAATGTGATGGCCGCGACAATGATTTCAACCATCTTTGCATTCACATAACCCGATGGCTCCAATGCCGGCGTTGCTGGAACTCGACCACGTGAGCCACCGACTGTCGGGGCGCGCGGTATTGCACGACGTCTCGTTCAGCTTGCGCCGCGACGACGTCCTGGGATTGCTCGGCGTCAACGGCGCCGGCAAATCGACGACGTTGGCGATCGTTGCGGGCGTGTTCCGACCCGACGCAGGCCGCGTGCAGGTCGATGGCAGGGATGTGAACGGCAACGATCGCACCATGCGCGACCGTATTGGCTGGGTGCCGGAAAGCGTGCCGCTGTGGCCCGAGCTGACGGTCGCGGAATCACTGGATGCCTGCGGCCGCTTGCGCGGCTTGCCAAGACCCGCGCGGAAGACGGCGATCGAACGCGAACTGGCGCGACTCGAGCTGACCGACGTCGCGCAACGCCTGTGCGGCCAGTTGTCGCTGGGCCAGAAGCGTCGCGTCGGCCTGGCGCAGGCGCTGCTGCACGAACCGGACCTGCTGGTGCTGGACGAACCCGGCAACGGACTCGACCCGGTGCAGGCCGCGCAATTGCGCGAGCTGATCGGCAAGCTGTCACCGAAGCGCGGCATCATCCTGTCCAGCCACGACCTGGCCGAGGTGGAAGCGATCTGCAATCGCGTGGTGATCCTGCACGCGGGCCGCGTGCGTCACGACGCGAAATTCGACGGACAACGCGGCAAACTCGACGCGCAATTCCGCGCGATCGCGGCGCAACCCGCGAGCGCCGCCGCATGAGCGCCTTCGCGGTTGCACGCATCGACCTGAAACGGCTCGCGGTGCGCCCGTTCGCGTGGACGCTGGCCGGCATCGCGATGGCGATGATGGCGTGGCAATTCCTGCTGGGTGTGTCGGCTTTCATGCATGCGCAACCCACCGTGCCTGGCCCCGCGAGCGGACCCGGTTACGTCGATGCGGTGGTCGCGCCGTACCTGCTCAACTACATCCAGTTGTGCCTGGTGATCGCGCCGCTGATCACGATGCAGGCGCTGGCGGGCGAGCGTGGCGCGCAGCGGCTCGCATTGCTCGGTACATCGGGTGCATCGGGCGCGCAGATCGTGCTGGGCAAGTTCGTCGCGCGACTCGTGTTCCTGTGGCTGCTGCTGATCCTCGTCGCGACGATGCCGCTGGTGCTCGGCGGCGCGACGCACCCCGATTGGGGCCAGTTCGGCGCCGCGTTGATCGCCGGCGCGTTGTGCGTGGCCGCGCTCACCGCGATCGGCATCGCCTGTTCCGCTTTCACGCCCGAACCGGCATTGGCTGCGACGGCGGCGCTGCTGATCGGCGAAGGCCTGTCGCTGATCGACGCCGGCGTGCGCATCGTCGGTGGCGAGGGTGGCTGGCTCGGTTATCTCGCGCTGCACACGCATCTCGCGCCGGCGATGCGTGGCCTCGTGCGCAGCGAGGACATCGTGTATTTCCTGATGGTCATCGTGCTGGCGCTGGCGCTTGCGATCCGGCGCGTCGGCGCGGAACGGGAGCACGGCTGATGCGCGGCATTTGGAGGGGGTGGCTGTATACGCTGCTGTGCGTGGTGATCGCGGTCTGCGTGGCCGCATTGTCGGCGCGCTTCGGCTTCACCGCAGACTGGAGCGCCGGCGCGCGCGCGACCATCACTCCGCAGAGCCAGGCGCTGCTGCAACAACTGAAAGGCCCGATCGAAATCACTGCCTACGCGCGGCCCGGCGATCTGCGCGCGAAGGCCAACCTGCTGGTCGATCGCTATCGCCGTTTCAAGCAGGACATCGCGTTGAAGTTCGTCGATCCCGATGCCGATCCCGTGGCGACCCAGGACGCGAACATCAGCACCGATGGCGAATTGATCCTGACGTGGAACGGCCGCACGCAACACGTCACGCAACTCGATGAGCAAAGTTTTGCCGACGCGCTGGTGCGGCTGGCACGCGGCGGCAACAAGCTGGTGGCGTTCATCACCGGCGACGGCGAGCGCGACGCGGGTGGGAAGAACGCCGCCGACCTGGGCGATTTCGTGCAGCGCCTTTCGACGCGCGGCATTCGCGCCCTGCCGCTGAACCTGGCCGAAGCGGCCGAAGTGCCGCGCAACGCCAGTCTCGTGGTATTGGCCAGCCCGCAAGCCACGCTGTTGCCGGCTTCGGTGCAGAAGCTCGAAAACTACGTCGCGAACGGCGGCAACTTGTTGTGGCTCAGCGAACCCGGCAGCGACGATCTCGGCCTGGCGCCGCTGGCACAGGCCCTGGGCATCAAGCGCCTGCCCGGCCGGCTGTTCGATGCGCAAAGCGCG
>DATEKI010000163.1:0-4521 GCA_035277545.1 Rhodanobacteraceae bacterium
CACCAGCAAGCACGCGCCCACGGCGGCGGTCTGCTACAACGACGCGGTCGCGCTGGGCCTGATGCTTGGCCTCGGCGCACGCGGCATCACGGTCGGCCGCGACTTCGCGGTCACCGGGTTCGACGATATTCCCGAAGCCGCGGTCAGCACGCCTGCACTGACCACGCTTGCCACCGATCCACGCGCGCGCGGCCGCCAGGCCGCCGAGCGCATCCTCGAACGCGCACGCCGCCCCGACATCGGCGCGGTGCGCGGCATCGCCCCCGTCCGCCTGATCATCCGCGCCAGCAGCGAGGCCACCATCGCATGAACACCCGAGTCGCAGGCAACCGCACCGCCCTCACGGTGGTCACCACGATCTTCTTCATGTGGGGATTCATCACCGCCCTCAACGACGTGCTGATCCCGCACCTGAAATCGGTGTTCACGCTGAACTACACCGAAGTCATGCTGGTGCAATTCACGTTCTTCGGCGCGTACTTCCTGATGTCGCTGCCTTCCGGCAAGGTGGTATCGCGGCTCGGCTACCGGCTCAGTATCGTCGCCGGGCTTGTCGTCACCGGCATCGGCGCGCTGCTGTTCCTGCCGGCTTCGATGGCGCAGTCGTATCCGCTGTTCCTGCTGGCGTTCTTCGTGCTGGCGAGCGGCATCACCTTGTTGCAGGTCGCGGCGAATCCGTATGTCAGCCTGCTCGGGCCGCCGCGCCTCGCATCCAGCCGCCTCAATCTCGCGCAGGCGCTGAATTCACTTGGCACCACGATCGCGCCGAAGTTGGGCGGCCTGCTGATCCTGTCGGTGGCGGTACTCGGTAGCGCGGAACTGGCGAAACTGCCCGCCGCGCAACAGGCCGCCTACAAGTTGCAGCAGGCGCACCTCGTGCAAGGTCCATATCTCGGGATCGCGCTGGTGCTGTTTTTGCTCGCGCTGATCGTGTGGCTGTTCCACCTGCCCGCGATCGAAGATGCCGACGAGCACGCGGACGACGCGCAGCACACGTTCTTCGACGCGCTGGCGCACGCCCGCGTGTGGTTCGGCATGGTCGCGATCTTCGTGTACGTGGGCGCCGAGGTGTCGATCGGCAGCTTCATGATCAATTACATCTCGATGCCGGGCATCGGCGACATGCCGGAAGCGCGCGCCGCCGGCTTCGTGTCGCTGTACTGGGGCGGCGCGATGATCGGGCGCTTTGCCGGTTCCGCACTGCTGACGCGCATCGATGCACGCAAACTGCTGTGCACGTTCGCCATCATCGCGGGCCTGCTGGTGCTGACCACGATGCTGGCGCAGGGCCATGTCGCGATGTGGAGCGTGATCGCGATCGGCCTGTTCAACTCGATCATGTTCCCCAACATCTTCACGCTCGGCATCGAGAAGTTCGGGCCGCTGGCCGGCAAGGTTTCCAGCCTGCTGGTGATGGCGATCGTGGGCGGCGCGGTGATCCCGCTGGCACAGGGCGCGCTGGCCGACCGCATCGGCGTGCACCACGCCTTCGTGCTGCCGCTGCTGTGCTACGCCTACATCGTGTTCTACAGCGTTCGGGGGTCGCGCGTCGCATGAACGGCACCGTGTATTGCTTCGGCGAAGCGCTGATCGACTTCCATGCCGAACCGCGCGGCGACGCGCTGCCTGCATTCATTCCGCACCCTGGCGGTGCGCCGGCCAATGTTTCCGTTGCCGTTGCGCGCATGGGTGACGCGAGCGCCTTCGTCGGGATGTTCGGCCAGGACGTTTTCGGCGACCTGCTGCTGCGCGGTCTCGCGGACGCAGGTGTCGATACAAGCCACACGCGGCGCACCGACGCGGCGAACACCGCGCTGGCGTTCGTGACGCACGACGCGAACGGCGAGCGCAGTTTCAGTTTCTACCGGCCGCCTTCCGCCGACTTGTTGTTCCGCGACGGCGATTTCGATCCCGCGATTTTCGCCGCCGGCAATGTGTTCCACGCGGGTTCGTGCAGCATGACCGAGCCGGCTTCCGCCGCGACGACGCTGCAAGGCATGGCTCATGCACGCGCAGCCGGCGCGCTGGTGAGCTTCGACATGAACCTGCGTCCCGCGCTGTGGCCGCGCCTTGATGATCCAGCGCCGACCATCTGGCGCGCGCTTGCGCTTGCCGACTTCGTGAAGCTGAGTGCGGAGGAACTCGCGTTCCTTGCCGCGTCCGCGGGCAGCGAAGGCGCCGTGTTCGAACGCTTGTGGTCGGCCAGCGCAGAATTCGTGGTGATCACCGACGGCGAACGTGCGTTGCGCTGGTTCACGCGCGGGGCCGCTGGTACGGCGCCGGTCTTTGCGGTACGCGCCATTGACAGCACCGGCGCCGGTGACGCGTTCGTCGGTGGTTTCCTGCACGCGCTGGTCGTGGCGGGCTCGCTGCAGGCGTTGCTTGACGACAGCGCGCGGCGCGATGCAGCACTGCGTTTCGCCGCCGCCTGTGGCGCGCTCGCCGTCACGCGCACCGGCTCGTTCGCGGCCATGCCCGCGCTGGCCGATGTTCACGCTTTCCTGGAGCAACACGCATGAGCGACTTTCCCGATTTCCGTTCGCCCGAATTCCTGCGCCGTCATATCAAGGAAACGATGGCGTTCTACCATCCGCACTGCCTCGATCCGGCGGGCGGCTGCTTCCACTATTACAAGGATGACGGCACGATCTACGATCGCTCGCACCGGCACCTCGTATCGAGCGCGCGCTTCGTGTTCGATTACGCAATGTATGCGCGCCGTTTCGGCGGCGCCGAATACCTCGACGGTGCGCGCCATTGCGTCGCCTTCATCCGTGACGCGCATCGCAACCCCGCGACCGGCGGCTACACATGGACGTTGCGCGACGGCCAACCCGAAGATACGACCAATCACTGCTACGGCACCGCCTTCGTGCTGGTCGCCTACGCACAGGCGCGCATCGCCGGCATCATCGAAGCCGCCACATGGATGGACGAACACTGGAAGCTGCTGGAAACGCGTTACTGGGATCCCGCGTTCGGGCTTTACCGCGACGAAGCCGACGCGAACTGGCATTTCGCGAACTACCGCGGGCAGAACGCCAACATGCACATGTGCGAAGCGATGCTGACCGCGTTCGAGGCGACCCTTGAAGAGCGCTGGCTCGATCGCGCGTACACGCTCGCCGACAACATGACGCGCCGGCAAGCCGCGAAAGCCGGCGGCCTGGTGTGGGAACACTACGACACGAACTGGGACATCGACTGGGAATACCACAAGGACAATCCCAAGGACTTGTTCCGTCCATGGGGCTTCCAGCCCGGCCACCAGACCGAATGGGCCAAGCTGCTGATGATCATGAGCCGCCACCGCGACGCCGACTGGATGCTGCCGACCGCGCGGCACCTGTTCGACATCGCGGTCACGCGCGCATGGGACAACGAATACGGCGGCCTCTGCTACGGCTTCGCGCCGGATGGTTCGATCTGCGACGACGACAAATACCACTGGGTGCAGGCCGAATCGCTGGCCTGCGCGGCGCTGCTGGCCGAGCGCACCGGCGAAGGAAAATACTGGGACTGGTACCGACGCCTGTGGGAATACGCGTGGACGCATTTCGTCGATCACGAACATGGCGGCTGGTACCGCATCCTCACCCGCGACGGCCGCAAGTACGACGACGAAAAAAGCCCGGCGGGCAAAACCGACTACCACAACATGGGCGCGTGCTACGAAGTACTCAACGTGGTGGACGAAGCGAATTGATGCAGACGAGAGCCGATCCCGACGGATTCTTCCAATTGCAGCGCACTTGGTCACGCTGTCCGGCAAATAAAAGAGGGAGCCAGCAATGACGCCAGCTCCCTCGCTTTACTACCAACACTTCCAAACTAGTGTTCGCTAGAACGGAATATCGTCGTCCTCGAACCCGCCGTTGTCCTGCGGCGGCGGCGCGGAAGGACGGCCGCCCGACGGTGCGCCTGAAGGGCGACCCTGCGGCGGGCGTGGTGAATAGCCGCCGCCCTCACCACGACCGCCGCCACCGCCGTCACCCCGTCCGCCCAGCATCTGCATTTCGTTGGCGATGATGTCTGTGGTGTAACGCTCGACGCCTTCCTTGTCGGTGTACTTGTCGGTGCGCAAAGCACCCTCGATGTACACCTGCTGTCCCTTCTTCAGGTATTCGCCGGCGATCTCGGCAAGACGGCCGAAGAACTTGATGCGATGCCATTCCGTGCGTTCCTGTTTCTCGCCGGTCTGCTTGTCCTTCCAGCTGTCCGTCGTCGCGATCCGGATGGAACACATCGCCGTGCCCGACGCGCTGTAGCGCGTTTCCGGATCCGCGCCCAGGTTGCCGACCAGGATGACCTTGTTGACGCCACGTGCCATGTGCAAACCCTCGAATGGAAACGACTGAAACGGATGATGCTAGCAGCATAAAGGCACGTATGCCGGTGCAATGCCCGTCCCCGCGTAGGGCAATGCCGGCGCCCTGCTGCAACGCACTATAATCAACGGCTTGCCGCACGACGGACGCCCATGAACCGCCCCAATCCCGCCCCGCCGGCCGAATCCGCCAA
>DATEKI010000164.1:0-10476 GCA_035277545.1 Rhodanobacteraceae bacterium
GTGTTGGTGAAATCCACGCGATAGCCGCGCGCTTCCAGCGTTGCCGTCAGCAGGCGCAGGTCGCGTGACAGCCCGACCCCGTTGTCGAAGCCGAGCAGGTGCACCGCAGACGGGGTCGTGTCAGTCATCGTCGGGTTCATACGCGCCGAATTGTCCCGCATCATCGCTCCTCGGCGGAATGCACCCCGGCACGACCGCGCGGCGATCGAACAGATACCACTCGCGACGGTTGGCGTGGCCCACGTGGATCGCATCGGCCGTCCGCACGCACGGCGCCAGCACCTTGCCGTAGGCGAAGATCCAGCGGTGGGCGGGATCGGCGGCCTGCCACGCGAGCGCTTGCCTCAATTGTTCGTGCCAGGCCAGCTTGAAACCGAAAGTGATGGTCTGGCGATCGAGCATGTCCAGCATCAACAGGTTCTGTTCCTTCCACGCCACCAGCGCAATGGGATCGCCCTTCGGCACGAGGCCGGACACGCGCGCCATCACCGCGCGTGACGAGGAATAACCGTTGAGCAGGGGATAGGCGACCAGTCCCCACGTTCCCCACGCGGCAAGTGCGAAACCGCACCACGCCAGTGCCGCGTGGCGCGGCCGCGCGAGCAGCGCGACCACGCCACCCGCGGCGCCTATGCCGAGGATCATCGCGACCAGCGGTCGCGGCGGACCATCCAGCGCCGACGTCGCCAGTGCAACCAGCTTGGGCAGATGGCCCGCGTGCATGCCGAGGCCGGCGACCAGCAACACCAGCGCCAGCAGCAAGGTCAACGCCCACAATGCCCAGCGGAACGATGCGCGGCGCACGACGTCGGGCAGCAACGGCGCCAGCGCGATGGCAGTGATCGGCAGCGCGGGCAGGATGTAAACGTCGCGCTTGCCGCCGCTCAGGGAAAAGAACACCACCACCAGCACCGCCCACGCCAATGGCAGCAAGGTGCGTGCGTCACGTGCGCGCCACGCGCGTGCCCAGCCCGGAATCGCCCACGGAATCGCCAGCGACAGTGGCAGCCATTCGAACGCGATCACCGAAAGATAGAACCACCACGGGTGGATGTGGTGCGCGGGTTCGGCGTAGCGCGACACGGTCTGCCCGAGCAGGATGTCGTGCGCGTAGCGTGCATATGCGGCGTCGCCCGCGTGCACGTGCAGTGCCGACCACAGCATCGGCAGCGCCCAACCAAGCACGGGTACGAGGAACAACACCGCCAGCCACCAGCGTGCATCGCGGTTCTGCGAAGGCAACACATGGTTCCAGCCGCGCCAGCGCGCGAACCAGAACGGCACGGACACCAGCAGTGCGATCACGCCCACGCCCTTGGTGATCACACCCATGCCGGCAGCGAGGAAGCCGATCGCGTACCAGCGCCATGCGGGCCCGAGCAACAGGTGGCGCAGCAATCCGACCATCGCCAGCGTGATCCAGAACGTCTCTACGCCGTCGATCTGCGCGCCGCGCATCTGGAAAGTGAAATCGAAACTCACCAGCACCGCGGCGGCGGCGATCAGTCCGCTGCGGTGGTTCCACTGTCGGCGCACGAAGTCGTACACCAGCGCGATGGTGCCGAGCCCGGCGAGCAGCGACGGCAACAGGAACCAGCCGCGCCAGCCGCCGGTCAGGAAATAGGCGCAGGCCTCCAGCCACATGAACACCGGCGGTTTGTCGGAATACAACTCCACACCGCGGTGTGGGAACAACCACTGCCCGTTGGCAAGCATGTCGCGCGCGACCAGCGCGAAGCGCGGTTCGTCGGATGGCCACGGATCGCGCAAGCCGATGCCGAGGCCCAGCAGCAGCAGCGCGAACACGAACAGCAGCGCGAGCTGGACGCGTTCGTCATCGAGCCAGCGGCGGGAACCGGAAGAGGATTGCGGGTTCAGGGACATTTTGCTTTTCCGTTCGCGCCGAGCGTAGTGAGCGAAGCGAACGAAGTCGAAGCGTGTGCACCATCGACTTCGGCCCCGCGGGCCTGCGCTCGGGGCGAACGGAGATTACTTGATTGCGTTGTCAGGCGCGCTTTTCGAGGATCGCGTAAAACATGCCATCCAGCCCGTCTTCACCCGGCAGGATCTGCCGGCCGTTGCCGGCGCGGTGCCCGAACGGCAATTCGAAAGACTGCGCGCGTGCGGTGGTCTGCCTGGACAATAAACCGGCGAATACATTTTCGTTTTCCGCGCGCAACAGCGAGCAGGTCGCATAGACCAGTCGCCCGCCCGGCACCAGCAGCGGCCACAGCGCGTCGAGCAATCGCGATTGTTCGCGCGCGAGTTGTTCGATATCACCGGCACGGCGGTGCAGTTTGATATCCGGGTGGCGGCGGATCACGCCGGTGGCCGAACACGGCGCATCCAGCAGGATGCGGTCAAAAAATTTGGCGTCCCACCACCTTGTCGGATCACCCGCATCGCCGGCGCGCACGTCGCCGTGCAGGCCGAGGCGACGCAGGTTGTCTTGGATCGTCGCGGCGCGCGCCGGGTCGCGCTCCAAAGCCGTGAGTGCGACGTCCGCGCGTTCCAGCATGTGGCAGGCCTTGCCGCCCGGTGCAGCGCAGGCGTCCAGCACGCGCTGGCCGTCGCGCAGGTCGAGCAGATCGGCGGCGACTTGCGCGGCGCCGTCCTGCACCGAGAAATGGCCTTCGGCGAAACCGGGCAGGCGCGTCACGTCGGTATTCGCGGCGAGCACGACGGCGTCGCGCAGGGAGGGGTGGACAGCAGCTTCGATGCCGGCTTGCGTCAGGGCGGCGATGACGCCAGCGCGCGTGGCGCGGCGCGCGTTCACGCGCAGCATCGGCGGCGACGATGCATTGCCGGCGGCAAGGATCGCGTCGGCGTGCTCCGGCCAATCCTTGCGCAGCACGTCGATCAGCCAGCGCGGATGTGCGGCGCGCGTCACGGGATCGTGGTCGAGCCGCGTGTTCAGCGCGTCGCGTTCGCGCAACCAGCGGCGCAGGATCGCGTTCGCGAGCTTGGCGAAGCCGCCGCGCTCCAGCGCGCGCGTGGCGTCCACGGTTGCAGCGACCGCGGCATGCGGCGGCAGTTGCAGGACTTCCAGTTGCACGAGCCCCAGCACCAGCAACGCGTGCAGTGCGGGTCCGCGCTTGCGGAGTGGCTGCAGCAGCAGCCCATCCAGCGCCTTGTCGAACCGCAGCCACCAGCGCGCACCTTCGTTGCAGAGCGCGGTCAGGAACGCGCGGTCGCGTGGATCGCGCAATGATTCCTGTGCAGGCCTCAACGCTTCGCGCAGCGAAGCGCCCTTCAGCGCCACGTCCGCAAGGACTTCGGCCGCAAGGGCACGCGGATCCTTCATCCGCGTTTGAGTTCCGGGCGCGCGTTGAGGTAGTCGGCTGCGTCGATCACCCGTCCGCCCGCGCGTTGCAATTTCAGGATGCGCAGCACGCCTTCGCCGCAGGCGACGTCGATGCCGTGTTTCGAGGCGGCAACGATGGTGCCGGGGGATTCGCCAGCTTGTTCCTTGGCGGCAGGCATTGCCGACGCCGCCCACACGCGCACGCGTTCGCCCGCCAAAGCCGCTTCCGCCACCGGCCACGGATCGAACGCGCGCACCATGCGCTCGAGTTCGGTCGCCGGTCGCGAGAAATCCAGCTCGGCTTCGGATTTCTCCAGCTTGTGCGCATAGGTCGCCCCGGTTTCGGGCTGCGCTGTTGCATGCAGCGCCTCACCGGCGATGGCGCGACGCAAGCCTTCGGCCAACACGCGCGCGCCGATGCCGGCGAGGCGATCATGCAACGTGCCGCCCGTGTCGTCGGTGTGGATGGGCGTGGATTCCGAAAGCAGCACGGGACCGGTATCGAGCCCCGCTTCCATCTGCATCAGGCACACGCCGGTTTCCGAATCGCCGGCCAGGATTGCGCGCTGGATCGGCGCCGCACCGCGCCAGCGCGGGAGCAAGGATGCGTGGACGTTCCAGCAACCGAGGCGCGGAATCGCCAAAACCTTGCGCGGCAGGATCAGGCCGTAGGCAATCACCACCATCAGGTCTGGTGCGTAATTGCGCAGGCGCGCTTGTGCTTCCGCCTGTTTCAGCGATTCGGGTTGTTCGACGGGAATGCCTGTGGCGAGTGCCACCTGCTTGACCGGACTGGGCGCCAATTTTCGGCCGCGTCCGGCCGGCCGGTCAGGTTGTGTATAGACGGCGACGACTTC
This sequence comes from Rhodanobacteraceae bacterium, assembly GCA_035277545.1. Lineage (GTDB taxonomy): Bacteria > Pseudomonadota > Gammaproteobacteria > Xanthomonadales > Rhodanobacteraceae > 66-474. The sequence goes on from DATEKI010000164.1 coordinate 4,162, forward strand.
CGCGCCGGATTCGACACATGCGCGCAATCCCGGCACCGCGAAATCGGGCGTGCCGGCGAACACCAGCCGCACAGGTGTGTTCGTCACCGGCGGGTCAGCCCGCGTGGCGCCGCTGCTTCTCCAGCTTGCGCAGCAGCAGCGAGCGTTTCAGCGGCGACAGGTAATCGACGAAGACCTTGCCGATGAGGTGGTCCATCTCGTGCTGGATGCACACGGCGAGCAGGCCGTCGGTCTCCAGCTCGAAGGTTTTGCCGGTGACGTCCTGCGCGCGCACGCGGATCCACTCCCTGCGTTCCACGTCGGCATACACGCCCGGAAACGACAGGCAGCCTTCCTGGCAGACCTCGGTGCCGCGGGTTTCCAGCAGCTCCGGGTTCACGAACACCTGCGGATCGTCGTGGGTTTCGGAGACGTCCAGCACCAGCAGCCGTTTGGGCACGTTCACCTGGGTCGCGGCCAGGCCGATGCCGGGCGCCGCATACATGGTTTCCAGCATGTCGTCGGCCAGCCGTTTCAGGCCGGCGTCGAACGTCTCGACCTTTTGCGCGGCAAGGCGCAGGCGTGGATCGGGGAATTCGAGGATGTCGAGTTTGGCCATGACGGGGGCGGCTTCGGGAACAAGGGTCAAATGGGGGCGGCCGGGGCCGTTTTCAGCCGGCATAGCCTAGCAGCGGTGTGATCTTCCCCGTGGTTTCGAACACCCGGTCACCAAATGTGAAGTTTTTGCTTGCCGCCGACGGCCTTTCGGGTACACTCGGCTGAAACTTGTGGGGGATCGGGGGATTGCCGGTCATGCTTAAGAAACTGCTTGCGCTGAGCGCGGGTTTGCTGATCACGTTCGCCGCCTACGCAGCTGGAGCCCAGCTGCGCGCCGATCACCCGCACACCTACGTGGTCAAGAAGGGCGACACGCTGTGGAGCATCTCGGCGCGTTTCCTCACCAAGCCATGGTTGTGGCCCGAGATCTGGGACGTCAACCAGCAGGTCTACAACCCGCACCGCATTTATCCGGGCGACGTGCTGGACCTCGACGTGAACGGACTGCGCGTGGCCAAGCGTGCCACGGTCGAGGCCAATCCCGTCCCGACGGTGCCGCTGTCGGCGATCGAGCCGTTCCTCAAGGATTACCGCGTGCTGACGGCGGCCGAGCTGAAACAGACACCGTACGTGGTAGCCGTGGAGGAAAACGAGCCGCGTGCCACCGAGGGCATGAACCTGTACGTGCGCAACCTGCCCGCGGCCGCCGTGGGTCAGCGTTTCGCGATCGTGCGACCCTCCCATGTGTTCCGTCAATTCAATGACGGCGGCCGGATGGACGATGTCGGGCATCTGGTCAACAACAACGTGGATCTCGTGCCGGGCCCGTGGCAGGAGGATTTCCGCAACGATGGCCACTTCGGCCGCGGCAACGAGATCGGCACCGAGGTACGCGTGATCGGCACCGCGCAGGTGCTGAAGAACGGCGACCCGGCCACGCTGCTGCTCACCAATGCCAGCATGGAGATCCGTGCGGGCGACCGCGTGATGCCGGTCGACGATACGCCGTACGACTTCACCTATTACCCGCATCCGCCGCGCAATGCGCCAGCCAACGCCTACATCATGGCGCTGTCCAACGGCTATGACGGCATTTCCGTTCAGGGTCCGATGGACGTGGTGGCGCTGAACGTGGGCAGCGACGACGGCGTGGACAACGGCACCACCTACGCGATCTACCAGCCGGGCGATACCGTGACGGATCTCGTCCAGGGCAACACCACGCGCCGCGAGTTCGGTCCGAAGGTCAAGCTGCCCAGCGAATTCGTGGGCCACCTGATGGTGTTCCGCACCTTCGCGCACGTCAGTTACGGTCTGGTGATGGATGGAATCCGCCCGGTGAAGGTCGGCGACACGGTGCAAGCGCCGGAATAACGCAACGACAAGGAAAAGCCTTACACGACGGCGCGGCTCGAACCGCGCCGTTTCGTTTGAGGGCGCCCCTAAACTTGTGGTCATGGCTGACGATGACGAGCTGCTTGCCTGGCTGACCCTGCTGCGCGCGCCCGGGTTGGGTGCCGCGGGGCTGCGCGCCTTGCTGCAACGTACGGGGTCGGCGCGGGCGATTTGCCGGGATGTGCACCGGCTTCGCGCGACGGGCGGCCTCGACCAGACCGCGCTGGAATGGATTGCCCGACCCGACGGCGCGCGTCTCGACGCCGATCAGGCATGGCTGGCAGAACCCGGCCATCGGCTGTTGCGTTGCGACGAAGCAGACTTCCCGCCACAACTGGAAACCATCCCGCAGCCGCCCGCGGCGTTGTTTGTCGCGGGCGATCCTGCCGTACTGCTTGCCCCGCAGATCGCGATCGTGGGTGCACGCAGCGCCACGGCGCAAGGCCTGGCCAACGCACGCGACTTCGCCCGCACGTTCAGCCGTACGGGTCTCACGGTGACCAGCGGCATGGCCGATGGCATCGACGGGGCGGCCCATGCAGCGGCGCTGGAAGCCGGGGGCCAGACCGTGGCCGTGGTCGGCACCGGTCCCGATTTGGTCTACCCGCGCAAACACCGCGACCTTGCGGCCCGGATCATCGAACGGGGCGCCGTCGTCAGCGAATTCCCACCCGGTACCGAGGCGCGCCCGGATCATTTCCCGCGGCGCAACCGGCTGATCGCCGGGCTGGCGCTGGGCACGCTGGTGGTCGAAGCGGGCTTGCAGTCGGGTTCGCTGATCACCGCCCGGCTGGCCGCGGAAGCGGGTCGCGAGGTATTCGCGCTGCCCGGTTCCATCCACAACCCGCTGGCCAAGGGCTGCCATCGCCTGATCCGCGAAGGCGCGCGGCTGGTCGAAACCGCCGCCGAGGTGCTCGAGGCCATCGTGCCGGCCGCGCGGGCGCAGGGAGCGGGGCTGCGGGCAAGGCTGGACACCGCCGATCGCGGGGAAACACCGCAGTCTCCAGGAGGAGGCGGCCGAAGCCAAGATCCTGATTACGCTTCACTTCTTGCCGTGCTGGGCGATGCACCGGCGTCGCTGGACGAACTGGCCGAGCGCACCCGGCTGGCGCCCGCGGCCTTGTCCTCGATGTTGCTGTTGCTGGAACTGGAGGGCGTGGTCGGGCCGGCCGTGAACGGGCGCTGGCAGCGCGTTTTCGCCGGCAAAGCTTGACACGACTACCCTGCGCGTGTGTTCACTATATATAGGGGGCGGACCCAAGCCGCCCATGGATTGCGTTCAAAAAATGGCCAAGAACCTGCTCATCGTCGAGTCGCCCGCCAAGGCCAAGACGATCAACAAATACCTCGGCGACGACTTCAAGGTGCTGGCCTCCTATGGCCATGTCCGCGACCTCGTGCCCAAGGAAGGCGCGGTCGATCCCGACCACGACTTCAAGATGGACTACGCGCTGATCGACAAGAACGTCAAGCACGTCGATGACATCGCCAAGGCGGCCAAGGTCGCCGACTCGATCTATCTCGCGACCGACCTTGACCGAGAGGGCGAGGCGATCAGTTGGCACATCAGCGAGATCCTGAAACAACGCGGCCTGTTGAAGGACAAGGAAACCCACCGCGTGGTGTTCAGCGAGATCACCCCGCGCGCGATCAAGGAGGCTGTCGCGCACCCGCGCAAGCTGTCGCACGACATGGTGGATGCCCAGCAGGCGCGACGCGCGCTGGATTACCTGGTCGGCTTCAACCTGTCGCCGGTGCTGTGGCGCAAGGTGCAGCGCGGGCTCTCGGCCGGGCGCGTGCAGTCGCCGGCATTGCGGATGATCGTCGAGCGCGAGGAGGAGATCGAAGCCTTCGTGCCGCGCGAATACTGGACGGTCGAGGCGAAACTCGCGCACAAGGACGGCGAGTTCAGCGCGCGGCTGGTGAAGCTCAATGGCAAGAAATTCGAACAGTTCGACCTCACCAATGCCAACGACGCGCATGCGGCGCGCGACGCGCTGCTGAAAGCCTCCGGCGGCCAGCTCGTCGTCGGCGACATCCAGTCCAGGCAGCGCCAGCGCCGTCCGGCCGCGCCGTTCACCACGTCCACGCTGCAGCAGGAAGCCGCGCGCAAACTGGGCATGGCCACAAGTCGCACCATGCGCATCGCGCAGGGCCTGTACGAGGGTGTGTCGTTGGGCGGCGAGGGCAACGTCGGCCTGATCACCTACATGCGTACCGATTCCACCCACTTGTCGGGCGAAGCGATCGGCGAACTGCGCCAGGCCATCGAGCGCGAGTTCGGCAGGCAGGGCCTGCCCGAACACGCGATGGTCTACAAGACGAAGTCGAAGAACGCCCAGGAAGCGCACGAGGCAATCCGCCCGACCTCCGCGTTGCGCACGCCGAAATCCGTCGCCGCGTATCTCACGCCCGACCAGTTGAAACTCTACGAGCTGGTCTGGAAGCGCGCGGTCGCCTGCCAGATGAAGCCGGCCACGCTGAATACCGTTTCCGTGGAGTTTCCCTGCGGCGCCGATGCCGGGTTCCGGGCGACCGGCACCACCGTCTTGGAGCCGGGTTTCCTCGCGGTGTACGAGGAAGGCCGCGACGCGAAATCGGAAGAAGACGAGGAAGCGCGCAAGCTGCCTGCGTTGGCGAAAGGCGAGGCGGTCCCGCTCACCGGCATCGCGACCGACCAGCACTTCACCGAGCCACCGCCGCGCTATTCCGAGGCGTCGCTGGTCAAGGCGCTGGAGGAATACGGCATCGGCCGGCCTTCCACCTACGCCAGCATCATCCAGACGCTGCTGTCGCGCGAATACGTGATCCTCGATTCGCGCCGCTTCAAACCCACCGACGTGGGCCGCGCGGTGGCGAAATTCCTGACCGCGCACTTCACGCAATACGTTGATTACGACTTCACCGCGAAGCTCGAGGACGAACTTGACGCGGTCAGCCGCGGCGAGGAGGAATGGCGTCCGCTGATGGCCGGATTCTGGAAGCCGTTCAAGGCGCTGGTCGATGACAAGATGGAGACGGTCGATCGTTCCGAGGCGACCGGCGCGCGCCTGCTGGGCGACGATCCCAAGACCGGCAAGCCGGTGTCGGTGCGGCTCGGCCGCTACGGGCCGTATGCTGCGCTGGGCGACAAGGACAAGGATGACGAGAAGCTGAAATTCGCCTCGCTCCTGCCCGGCCAGAGCATGCACACCATCACGCTGGAAGAGGCGCTGGAACTCTTCAAGCTGCCGCGCGACCTCGGCAAGGACGTGGATGGCGAGGGGATTTCGGCCGGCATCGGCCGCTTCGGGCCGTTCGTCAAAAAGGGCAAGTTGTACGCGTCGATCAAGGGCGACGAGAGCGCGTACACCATCACGCTGGAACGCGCGAAGGAATTGATCCGCGAGAAACAGGAACTGATCGCCAACCGCGTCATCACCGATTTCGGCGACGGCATCCAGGTATTGAATGGGCGTTACGGCCCGTACATCACCGATGGCGAGAAGAACGCGAAGATTCCGAAGGATCGCGAACCCAAATCGTTGACGCACGACGAGTGCAAGGCGTTGATCGAGGCAGCGCCGGTGCGACGCGGGCGTGGCGCGTTCAAGAAGACCGCGGTGAAGAAGGCCGCGGAAAAGAAGGCGCCTGCAAAAAAGGTCGCCAGGAAGACCACGGCGAAAAAGACCGCGAAAAAAGTCGCTCGCAAAAAAACCGCCGCAAAGAAGGCACCGGCAAAAAAGGCCGCGCGTGCGAAGCCATCGGCGTCGCCCGAAACGGATACGCCGCCGTTCGACGTCTGATCCATGCGCGTTTTCAAGATCGAGGAAGTCCAAGCCGCCGCCGCGCTGCTGCGCACCGGTGGGGTGCTGGCTTATCCGACCGAGGGTGTCTACGGGCTCGGTTGTGATCCCGACGACCACGAAGCATTCGAAAAAATCTTCGCGATGAAACGCAGGCCATCCGAACAGGGAGTGCTGTTGATCGCCGCCGATTTCGAGCAGGTGCGTGGGTGGATCGGAGCGGCCCCGGAATCCGCGTTCGTACGCGCCAACGCGATCTGGCCCGGCGCCCACACCTTCATCTTCCCGCGTTCGCCGCGGGTGCCTGAATGGGTGGCGGGCGGCCATGCGGGCATTGCCCTGCGCGTCACCGCGCACGCGCCGTCGGCCGCGCTTTGCCGTGCCTTTGGAGGGCCGATCGTTTCCACCAGCGCCAACCGCCACGGCGAGCCGCCCGCGCGCAGTGTCGCGGATGTCCGTGCGATCTTCGGCGACGAACCCGATGGCGTGCTGGATGCGCCGTTGGGTGGTCTCGACCGGCCCACGCCGATCACGGATGCCGTGACCGGCGCTATCATCCGCGCCTGAGGGGACTGGGGAGTTTCCTGTGTCGAGCGTT
>DATEKI010000165.1:0-4857 GCA_035277545.1 Rhodanobacteraceae bacterium
GGCAGGGCGTGCGTCTCCACGAACATTCGCGCGTGCGGAAAATCGAACGTGACGGCGTGGCCTGGCGCCTTCGTACCGAGGCAGGCGAAGTGCTGGCGCAAACCGTGGTGCTGGCGTGCGGCGGTTACCTCTCGCACCTGCAGCCGCAGGTCGATCGCGCGGTGCTGCCGATCGCCACCTACGTGATGGTGACCGAGCCGCTGGGTGAGCGCCTGCGGGAATGCCTGCACACCGAGGCAGCCGTCTACGACACGCGTTTCGCTTTCGATTACTACCGTCCGCTCAAGGATACCCGCCTGTTGTGGGGCGGCCGCATTTCCATCCGCAACCGGTCACCGCAGGCGGTGAAGAAGTTGCTGATGAGCGACCTGTTGCGCGTGTTCCCGCAACTCCGGGGCGTGAAGATCGACTACGCCTGGTCGGGGCTGATGAGCTACGCGCGTCACCAGATGCCGCAGCTCGGCACCCGCGGCGATGGCCTGTGGTGGATGCAGGCGTTCGGTGGCCACGGCACCGCACCGACCTGCGCCTCGGGTGAATTGCTCGCCGATGCAATCGCGCACCACGACGAAACCTGGCGCGAATTCGCGCCGTTCGGCCTGCAAAGCGTTCACCGGCCATTCGGCTATCTCGGCGCGCAGACGCAATACTGGTGGCTCGAGGCGAAGGATCGCTGGAAGGCGATGCTGGAAGGGTGAACGATGGCTCAGCGCGGGGCGGGGCGCCGCGGCCGGGTGCACACACGGAAAGAAGGAAATCCCGCAAGCTACTGCGTGGCGTACGAGGACAGGTTCGAGCGTACCCCATGAAGATCAAGGTCGGCCGCCGCATCATCGAGGTTTCGAACGCGGACAAGGTGTTGTTCCCGGACGCCGGGATCACCAAGGGCGGGCTCGTCGATTACTACCGGCGCATCGCCCCACGCATGCTTCCGCACATCCGTGGCCGTCCCCTGAACCTGCATCGATTTCCGGACGGGATCGACGCCGGGGGTTTTTACCAGCAGAACGTCCCGGATCACTTTCCGGACTGGATCGCGCGGGCACGACTGCCCAAACAGGGCGGCGTCGTGGAGCACTGCCTGTGCAACGATGCAGCCACGCTGGTTTATCTGGCGGCGCAGGCCTGCATCACGCCGCACGCCTGGCTTGCGCGCGCCGGGAACCCCCGCCATCCTGACCGCATGATCTTCGACCTCGATCCTCCCGGCGACGAATTCGAGCCCGCGCGCTTCGCCGCGCGCACCGTCCGTGCGGTGCTCGAGGACATCGACATCGGCAGTTTCGTGATGACCACCGGTTCGCGCGGGCTGCATGTGGTGGTGCCGCTCGATGCCGGAGCGGATTTCGAAGCCGTGCGCGATTTCGCCCGCCGGGTGGCGTCTGCATCGGCCGCACGCGCGCCGAAACAGTTGACCACGGAGCAACGCAAGGACAAGCGACGCGGGCGCCTGTACCTCGACATCATGCGCAACGCCTACGGCCAGACGGCCGTGGCTCCCTATGCCGTGCGCGCGAAGCCGGGGGCGCCCGTCGCGACGCCGCTCGCGTGGGATGAACTCGACGACGCCCGGTTGCGCTCGAACAGCCATCGCATCGGCAACATCTTCTCCCGCCTCGCCCGCCGGCAGGATCCCTGGCGCGGGATCGGTCGCCACGCGGTGGCGATCGGGGCGCACACGGCCGCGCTTTCCCGGTTGGCCTGACGCCAACGCGGCAAGGCTCCCGAACCAGGCACGCCGGCCATCGGGGGGCCGGATCAGACGATCTTGCGCACGGCACCGGAACGCTTGTCGCAGTTCTTCCCTGTCCGGTGTTCTTCGTTCTGGCGCTTGCCTGAGCAAGAGGAGGGTACGAGGATGAACACGAAATGCCGCCTGGCGATTCCGTTGGCGTGCCTGTTGGGGTTGGTTCCCGTTGCGCCGATCACGGCAGCACAGCCGCCCGCGGCGGAGGCGGAACATGCCGTGCTCACGCCCGCCGACCTGAAATGGATGCCGGCGCCGCCGGTGCTTCCGAAGGGCGTGCAGATTGCCGTTTTGCGCGGCAATCCGTTTGCGGAAGGCATGGCCACGGTGCGCCTGAAGATTCCGCCGCATACGACGATCGGGCCGCATTGGCATCCGACTGCCGAGAGCTTCAGCGTGTTGCAGGGAACGTTTCATGTCGGCATGGGGGACCGTCTGGACAAGTCGCACGCGACGGCGCTGCCGGTCATGAGTTTCGCATCCATGCCGGCCGTGCATCATCACTACGCCTACACCGGAAGCGAGCCCGTCATGATCGACCTGAGCTTCCACGGCCCGTTCCAGATCTACTACGTCAATCCGGCTGACGATCCGTCGAAAGTGCAGTGACGCCCTGTGACCGGAGCCGTCCACCACGCTGACGGCAAAATGTTCATGCGGCGGCGGCGATGCCGGGTGAAACATATGAGCTCCGTCGGGGCGTGATCAGAGGAGAACAGCAGCCATGCGCAGCGCATTGATCCTTCTTTACGGCGTGATCTGCTACGTCGTGTTCTTCCTGGCGTTTTTGTATGCAATCGCCTTTGTCGCCGACGTCTCTTGGGTGCCGCATACCGTGAACCAGGGATTCGCGGCGGCGGGCGTGCCGCAAGCGGTCGTGATCGATGCGATCCTGCTCGGCATCTTCGCGGTCCAGCACAGCGGCATGGCACGACGCGGTTTCAAGAAGTGGCTGGCGGGCTGGATGAGCCCGTCGATCGAGCGCAGCACGTACGTGCTGGCAAGCAGCCTCGTGCTGATCCTGCTGTACTGGCAGTGGCGACCGCTTCCTGGCGTGGTCTGGGACGTGGGGCACGGATGGGCGTGGTGGCTGCTGTATGCGTTGTCGGCGTTCGGCTGGCTGGTCGTATTGAGCGGCACTTTCGTCATCAATCATTTCGACCTGTTCGGGTTGCGCCAGGTCTGGTTGCGCACGCGCGGCGTCGCCTATACGCCGCCGGAATTCGTCGACAGCTTCTATTACCGCATCGTCAGGCATCCGCTGATGCTGGGCTTCATCGTCGCGTTCTGGGCCATTCCGCGGATGACCACCGGACACCTGCTGTTCGCGATCGCGACCACCGGATACATTCTGATTGCCGTGCGGTTCCTCGAAGAGCGCGATCTGGTCGAGGCCCACCCTGAATACCGCGATTATCGCCATCAGGTACCGATGATCTGCCCATGGCCGCGGCCCGCGAAGCCGGGACGCTCCGGGCTCGCCTCCTCCAGGCGCTGAGCGCGCGTCGAAGACGCACCGCACCGGGTGGTTCCGGCACAATGGCGCGGCGGGAAGTCCCCCGCGCCGCCGGAATGTGTCCATGCCTTCAGCTCCTTGGCGCGTTGCGCGCGCGGACCCCGGACGGATCACGCTGGCAATGGCCGGTTGTATCGTGCTCGTTGCCACGGCGGCATTTGCTGGGGAGTCGCGCGACACGCAGGCGGGGCGAACGCGCCTGGGCAATGACGTGGTTGCCGCGACGTGGAAAGTGCAGGGCGGCGTATTGTCGAACCTTGTCGTCACTGATGGGCGGAACGAGGCGACGATCGAGGTGACCGATCCATTTTCGGTGACTTTGAAGGGCAGCAACGCGATCGGCACCGGGGATTTCCGCCTGCAAGGCGGCTTGCATGAAGTGGCACTGCCCGCCGACGCCAGGGCGTCGCGTCTCGCCGAGCGTATTCCCGGCAAGGCGGTCGAGGGCGTTTTCGTCGATCCGACGGGTAACCTCCGCATCGATTGGAAGCTGGTACAGCGAGAAGGTTCGAATTACCTGCGCGAGATCGTGACGCTGACCGCGTTGAATGAAGACGCGCCGATCACCAAGGTATCGCTGTTCGGCGCCAACGCGCCCGACGCAATCGTGGACGGTTCGGTCGATGGTTCGCCGGTGACGTCGCACGACGACTGGCTGGGTTTCGAACACCCGATGTCCAAGGCCGACGCCTGGCGCGGCAAGGTGAAGCTGTGGATCGAACGCACGCTGCCGCTGCCGAAGGGGCAGTCGGTGACATATTCCGCGGTGATCGGGGTCGCGCACGCGGGGCAGATGCGGCGCGACTTCGCCCAGTACATCGAACGCGAACGCGCGCATCCGTATCGCACCTTCCTTCATTACAACTCGTGGTACGACATCGGCTTCTTCACGCCGTACACCGAGGCCGAGGCGCTGGATCGCATCAATACCTTCGGCAAGAAGCTGGTCGAGACACGCCACGTGAAGATGGATTCGTTCCTGTTCGATGATGGCTGGGACGACTACAGCGGAAGCTGGAATTTCTCGAAAGCGTTTCCGAATGGCTTCGTGCCGCTGTGCAAGGCCGCGAAGAAATACGGCGCGGCGCCCGGCATCTGGCTGTCGCCGTGGGGCGGCTATGGCAAGCCGCACGACGAGCGTGTGGCCAACGGTCGCAAGCTCGGCTATGGCATCGTCGATGGCAGCCTTGCGCTGTCCGCGCCGAAATACTGGAAGCGCTTCCACGAAGTGGTGATGACGCTGCTGAACGACGACTGCATCAACCAGTTCAAGTTCGACGGTACCGGCAACGTCAACAGCGTGTACCCCGGCAGTGAATTCGACAGTGACTTCGCGGCAGCGATCCAGTTGATCGACGACATCCGCGCCGACAAGCCGGCCACCTTCATCAACCTCACCACCGGCACCTGGGCCTCGCCGTTCTGGTTGCGATACGCCGACTCGATCTGGCGCGACGGCTACGACCACAATTTCACGGGCGTCGGGCCGTACCGCGAGCAATGGATCACCTATCGCGACGAGCAGACCTACCGCAACATCGTGGAGAAGGGGCCCCTGTTCCCGATCAATTCGCTGATGCTGCACGGGATCATC
>DATEKI010000166.1:0-15745 GCA_035277545.1 Rhodanobacteraceae bacterium
ACAACTCCCGCAACGCCGTCGTCACCGGCAACCTTGCTGCACGCACCGCGGGGAACAGGCCGCCGATGAAGCCGATCGCCAACGCCCACTTGATGCCGGTCCACAGCAACTCCGGCGTGACGCGGAACTGGAACACGACCTGGCTGAAGTTGCCGCCCACGGTGGACGCGGTGTAGCCGTTGAAGACCAGCCACACGATCACGGCTCCTACGATCCCGCCGAGCAACGCCAGCAGCATCGTTTCCAGCAGCACCGACACCACCACCGGCGTGCCACGGAATCCGATCGCGCGCAGCGTGGCGATTTCGCGGGCGCGCGTGGCGACCGCCGCGTACATGGTGTTGAGCGCGCCGAAGATCGCACCGATCGCCATGATGATGCCGATCGTGATGCCGACCCATTTGATGACCTTGCTCAGGCCTTCGGACTGCTTGTTGAAATAGTCGCGCGTGGTGCTGACATCCACCTTGACGCGCGGATCGCCCATCAGGGAAGCCTTGAACCGGTCGAACGCCTTGGGCGAGGTCAGCCGCGCCGTCACCGATTCCGCACTGCTGCCGCGACGGTAGGCCGAGGCAACGGATTTGGAATCGCCCCACAGCTCCGAGCCGTGCGCGTCGTTCGACGCGAACACGCCGACGATGGTCCAGTCCTGGCCGCCGAGGCGCAGCGTCTTGCCCACGTCCAGCCCGGCGAACTGGCGCTCGGCGCCCTCGCCGACGTCGAGCTCACGCATGCCGGGCGCGAACTTGCGGCCCTTGGTGATCCTGACGTTCGGCCACACCGCCCAGGCTTCCTCGCCGACGCCACGTATAGCGACGTTGGCTTCGGTCGTCGGATCGCTCTTCTTGGGTACGTTCGCGACCACCACAAGTTCCGCCGATGCGATCGGCTTGCCCTGCCCGTCGCGCGCGATGCCGGGCGCCTGCTCGATCACGTCGATGTCGTCGCGGGTCAACACGGAGTTGGTTTCCGCACCCGAGCCGCCGCGCAGCACGATCGCGGTGTCGTTGCTGCCGGTCTGCTGCAGGGTGGCCGTCAATCCGTCACCCATCGCCAGCAGCGCCACGAGCACGCCGACCACGCCGGCGATGCCGACCACGATCACCGCGGTGGAGCCGAGCCGCTGGCTGAGCGTGCCCACCCCCACGCGCGTGACCGACAACGTGCGACGGCCGGTACGCGTGGCCACAAGCCACACCGCCAGCAGGATCGCGAGGATCAGCACCACGAGCCACGGCAGCGCCGTCCACACGACGAGCCAGGCGACCACGATCGCTGCCAGGCCAAGACCGAACAGAAACTTTTTCATGACGCCTCCTCGAAAAACCTTCGCGCAAGCGTCGCGCGCGAAGGCAGATTGCGTGAAGGTTCAACGACCGGCCAGCGCATCGACGATCTTCAACCGCATGCCGCGCAGGGCGGGCAACACGCCGACCACGATGCCGATCACGATCATCAAGACCAGCCCTTCGAACCAGATCACCCCGCCGATGGGTGGCAGCTGGATCATCCCGCCGCTGCCCTTGGCAAGCGCCGGCGCCAGCACGCTTGCGATCGCCATGCCAACCACGCCGCCGATCACCAGCAGCAGGACTGCCTCGACCAGCACCAGCGCGAGCACGCTGCGGCTGGAGAACCCGATTGTCTTCAGTACCGCGAGCTCGGGAATGCGCTCGCGTACCGCCTGCGCCATGGTGTTGCCGGTCAGCAGGATCAGCGTGAAGAACACCGCCGCCATGATCGCCTCGACGATCAGGCCGATGTTGCCGATCTGCTTGGCGAACGACGCGTTGAAGGCGTTCTGCGTCTGGGTCTTGGTCTCGTGATCGGAATTGGCCGACAGTGCGTCGATCGCCTGGGCGATCTTGTCGGCCCGCTTGGGATCCGCAAGCTTGACGACATACCAGCCCACCTGGTGCTGGCCGTACATGTTGGCCTCGTCGAAATACTTCCAGTGCAGGAAGAACATCTGGTCGCTGCCATTGGGCGCGTCCTTGGCGGCCTTGTAGATGCCGACGATGGTGAACGGCCAGGTCTTGTCGCCGTTCTTGCGCGGAAAAATCTGCGACTGCAACGGAATCTGCTGGCCCACCTTCCAGTGGTAACGCGCGGCGAGCGCCTCGCCCACCAGCGCGCCGTCCTGGGTCTGCGCGAATTTCCGGCGTTGTTCGGGAGTCAGCAGAATGTCGGGGTTCGTGGCGAAGTAATCCTCGTCCACCGCAAAGCTGAAAACGAAGTTCTTCGGATCCTGGTACACGCCGCCGAACCAGTTGGCATGGCCCACGCCCGCAACGCCCGGGATCGCCGCGATGCGCGTCTTCAGGCTTTCCGGCAGGCCGGTCATGATCGAGAACCTTGACGCCACGACCAGCCGCTCGTTGCCCGCGAGGCTGTTGCTGCCGCTGGTGAACGCCACCCGCACCGCGTTGAGCAGCCCGAACAGCAGGAACGCCGCGATGATGGAAATCAGCGTGAAGATGGTCCGTGTCTTGCGCCGGAACAGCGCACTCCAGACCAGATGGAAGTATTTCATGGGGTGAGTCCTCGCAAGTTGCCATCCATGGCGCGCAATCCGATCGGCATCCCTGCCTCACCCTCAACCGGCGCGCGGGCGTTCACTGGACGCCCGCAGACGCGCCGGTTTCGACCAGCGTGCCCTTGTCGAGATGCAAGGTGTGGCTTGCGTACTCGGCGGCCTTGGGATCGTGCGTGACCATCACGATGGTCTTGCCGTGTTCGCGGTTGAGGCGTTGCAACAGCGTCAGCACTTCTTCGGCCGATTGGCGATCCAGGTCGCCGGTCGGCTCGTCGCAGACCAGCAGGGTGGGATCGGACACGATCGCGCGCGCGATCGCCACGCGCTGCTGCTGGCCGCCCGAGAGTTCGCTCGGCTTGTGCGACGCGCGATCGGCCAGGCCCACCAGTTGCAGCGCGATCGCGGCATTCTTCTTGCGCTTGGCGCCTGACAGCTTGGTGAGCAGCAACGGCAGTTCGACGTTTTTCTGTGCGGTCAGCGCCGGCATCAGGTTGTAGAACTGGAACACGAAGCCCACGTTGCCGGCACGCCAACGCGCGAGCTGGCCTTCGGCCATCCTGTCGATGCGCTTGCCGTCCACGCTGAGGCTGCCGTCACTCGGTGAGTCGAGGCCGCCGATCAGGTTCAGCAGGGTGGTCTTGCCAGAGCCCGACGGCCCCATCAGCGCGAAGAAATCGCCGCGCGCGATGTCGAGGTCGATGTGGTGCAGCACCTCGAGTTTCTGCTTGCCGCGGGTGTAGGTCTTGGACAGGCCGCGGATCTGGACCAGCGGACCGTTGTTGGTTTGCACTTCAGCAACTGCTGCGTTCATCCTGGTCTCCTGTTCCACTGTTTCCTTCTCCCTTTGGGAGAAGGTGGCGCGAAGCGCCGGATGGGGGTTCGGTTCCACGCATATTCCAAAGTCGCGCGAGGCTCGTACCCTCACCCCTGCCCCTCTCCCGGAGGGAGAGGGGTTCAATCAATTGCCGCCAGGTTTCACCTGCACCTTCTCGCCATCCTTCAAATCCGCGGACGGCGTCGTCACCACTTCGGCGCCCGCATTCAACCCTTGCGTCACCTGCTTCATGTCCGAAAAGTCGGCACCCGTGGTGACGCCCGTGCGCTCGGCGTGGCCGTCCTTCACCACGAACACCACGTCCTTGCCATCGCGCTGCACGATCGCCGATTTCGGCACCAGCACGCCCGGCAGCGGTTTGCGGTTCGCGTCCTTCTTTTCGAGAAACGACACGCGCACGCCCATCTGCGGAATGATGCGCGGGTCCTTCTGGTCGAGCGCGATGCGCACCTTCACCGTGGCCTTGCTCTTGTCGGCGCTGGGGATGATCGCGATGACGTGCGCGGGAATCCTCCAGTCGGGGTAGGCGTCCAGCACCGCCTCGACGGGCATGCCCGGCACGACGCGGCTGATGTAAGCCTCGTTGACGTCCACGTCCACTTCCAGCGAATTCATGTCCACGATCGTGGCGAGGCCGCCCGCGATGCCGCCGCCGCCAGAGGTGTAAGGCGACACGATCTCGCCCACCTCCGCCGCCTTGTCGGTGACCACGCCGTCGAACGGTGCGCGGATGATGGTGAAGTCCACGTTGACCTGCGCCGCGCGCACCTGATCCTGCGCCGCCTGCGCCTGCTTGATCGCGGCATCGAGGGCGGCCTTGTCCGTATCGACCAGCGTGTTGGCCTGCTGCGCATCCTGCTTCGACACATAGCCGCGTGCGACCACCGCGTCCATGCGGGCGGCGTTGGCGCGATCCTGCTGCAACGTCACGCGTGCCTTGATGACGCCCGCCTGCGCGGCGGCGTATTGCGCCTTGGTCGAGTCGAGCTGGGCCTGGTACGCCGTGGGATCGAGCCGCGCCAGGATCTGCCCCTGCTTGACGTGCGCGCCCTCGTCGACCGAGACCTGAGTCAGGGTGCCGATGATCTGCGCGGAAATCGTGGCCTGCCGCCGCGCCACCACGTAGCCGGTCGCCTGCAGCACCGCCGCATCGCTGCCGGACGCCGCCGCCACCGCGGTGCGGGTTTCGACGGTCGCCGCATGGCCGCGCAACGCGAATGCCGTGCCGCCACCCGCAAGGATCAGCACCACGATCACCGCACCCGCAATCCACGGCCAGCGCAGGCGCGACTGGTCGTCATCGCGTTGTGCGCGATCGATGCGCAATTCGTGCAACAGATCGTGGTCGGACCCTTCGCTCACCTGTCTTCCCCGTGCGCGCCATCGGCGGTCGCGCAAGTCTGCCACAGCATGCCCTGCGGCTCGCATGGCCGCCACCGGCAGCCATCAAGCGTTGCGCCTGACAGCTGTCATGGCCACGCCCCGCGGGAAATCCATCCCGGCGCTGGCGCAAACCGGACGCCCCGGATACGCTCTGGCGCGGCATGAACCTGACACGGTCCCTGCGTACCCTCGCCACGCTGGCCGCCGACAACCTGCGCGCCAGCCGCGGCCAGGCCGCATACCTGGCAGTGACCATCGCGATCACCACGGCCGCGTGGCTCAGCCTCGCGGCGGTCGGCGCGCCTTACCGGGGCGGCACGGCCAGCCAGGGCTTCGACATCACCATCCGCAACGGCAGCCAGAACAGCGGCGAATTGCCGCTGCATTACGCGGATCGCATCGAGGCGATTCGCGGTGCGCACGGGGTGTTCTGGTACGGGATCCAGCCGGTGAAATGCACGGCGGCGGCGATGGTCGCGCTCTACGCCTTCGGCGGCCCCGGGACGGACAAACCGCTGGTCAAGCACAAGGTTCCGGCGGTCATGATGCAGCGCTGGAAAGCGGACCCGCTGGGCATGCTCATCAGCGACACCGCGGCTTCCAAATGCGGATGGCGCGCCGGCCAGGGCGTCGATCCGCCCACCGTCGTCCTCGGGGGCTCGGGGCCTCCGCGGAGCGGCAAGCACCTTGCGTTGCACATCATCGGAATCTTCCAGGCCCCCTTTCCCCAGGGGCTCGTGCACTACGACTACATCAACCGGGCCGCGCCCGGCCTGCAAGGGAAAGACAAGGTCGTGACGTTTTTCGCGAGCGCGGCCAACCCGCGCGACGACGAAGCACTGGCGGCCAGGATCGAAGCCGCGTTCGCGCACGACTTCCCCGCCGTCAACGCCACCACCAATGCGACCGAACAGAATGCCTGGGCACGCTTCGGCAAGGTGCAGCAACTGCTGGCATTCGTGATGATCGCGATCCTGCTGTGCGCGGCTTCGGTGCTGGTCAGCGTGCTGGCGCACGCGGCGGCACAGCGCAAGGCGAGGTTCGCGTTGTTGCAGGTGCTGGGGTTCCCGCGTCCCGCGCTGTTCGGCGCCTTCGCGCTGGAACTGCTGGCAACCGCGGTGCTGGCTGCGCTGCTCGGCGTGGGGCTCGAAAAACTGCTGGCCGGATTTGCACCGGCAACGATCGGATTCATGTCGGGCGGCGTACACGTTCCCGCGTGGGCGTGGTGGGGACTGCCCGTGTGGCTCGCGATATTGATCGCGGCGGCGCTCGCGTGGCCGGCCGGATTGATCGCGAGGGTGCGGCCGGCGGATTACCGGGCGATTTGAGATGGCGTACTTCCGCGAAATCGGCAGCAGCCTCGCGACCGGCCTTGCCACCGCACTGGCGCGTCCGCGCCATACCTTGTTGATCGCATTCGGGTTCGTCGTCGCCGGCATCACGCTGGCGGTGTTGCTGACGCTGCCCGCCGGCCTGAAGCGGCTGGCCGGCAACACCGGTTCGCCCGATGTCGCGGTCGTGCTGTCGGGCAACTCTTTCAACGAATCGGGTGGCGCCTTCGGCAGCGGGCTCGCCGCGCTGGTGGGCGCGCTGCCGGGCGTCGCGCACGGCGACCGGGGCCAGCCGCTTGTCGCGCCGCAGTTCGTGGCGAATGCGCGCCTGCGCCGCATCGACGGCACCACCGCGACGGTGCTGGTGCGCGGCGTCACGCCGATGTTCTGGGAGGTTCTCGGTCACGCCACTTCGATGCGTTCGGGCCAACGCTTCGCCGCGGGCAAGGACGAGCTGATCGCGGGCGTGGCCGCCGCGCGCGGATTCGTGGCAGTGGATACCGGCTCGACCATCTCGATCCATCGCACCCCGTGGCGCGTCACGGGCGAATTCGCGGCAGGCGGAGGCTTCTGGGAATCGGAACTGTGGACCGACATGGCGGCCCTGCAGTCGGTTTACCACGCGCAGGGCGCGGTGACCTGCCTGTGGGTGAAGCTGAGCTCGCCGGCGGCGTTCGAAGCGTTCAAACAGGCGCTGCGCGACAACCCGCAAACGCAGGGGCTGCACGCGATCCTGCAACGTGCTTACTACACCAGGCAGACGTCGTTCCTGGAATATCTCATCGTCGCCGCGGCGGAAGTCATCGCCGTGGCGTTGGGGCTTGGCGCAATCCTGGCCATTGTCAACGCGCTCGGCATGGCGCTGGCGGCACGCAGGCGCGGACTCGCGATCCAGCGCGCGATCGGCTTTCGCCGGGCAGCCCTGGCGGCGGCGCTGCTGGTCGAGGTACTGGTGATCGGCGCGGCGTGCGCGGCGATCGCCGTGCTGGTGGCGTGGCTGGCGGTGAACGGCCACGAAGTCGGCTCCTCCACGGGCGGTTCGGCGATCGAGTTCAGGATGCACGTGGGCGCCAGCGTCATCGGCTGGACGTTTGCGTATGTGTTGATCCTGGGTGTATTGGGTGCGATCTGGCCGATCGCGCGCGCCGTGCGTGCGCCGCTGACGCGCGTGCTGCAGGACGAATGACACGCCCGATCGCGACGCTCGCGAGCCTACAATCGCGAATCCCGCCATCGAGGCCACGTCGATGCCCTTTGTGTTCGATCCGCCTGCAACCCCTGGCCTGCCCATCCACGGCAGCGATGCGCGCTTTCCCGTCCATCGCATCTACTGCATCGGCCGCAACTACGTGGATCACGCGAAGGAGATGGGCGCTCAGGCGGTGAGCCGCGCGAACCCGGTGTTCTTCATGAAGCCCGCGGATGCGATCGTCGTGGATGGAGACGTGCCCTATCCCTCGGCCACGAACGAACTGCACCACGAAGTGGAAATGGTGGTGGCGCTTGCGAAAGGCGGACGCGACATCGACGCCGCCCGGGCGCTGGATTGCGTATTCGGGTATGGCGTGGGCCTCGACCTCACGCGCCGCGACCTACAAGCCGCGATGAAAGCGAAAGGCTTGCCGTGGGATGTCGCCAAGGGTTTCGATGCTTCCGCGCCGGTTTCACCGTTGCGCGCCGTCGGCGACACCGGGCATCCGCAACACGCGCGGCTTTCGCTGGACGTGAACGGCGAGACGCGCCAGGACACCGATATCGCGAACATGATTTTCCCGGTCGCGGAAATCATCGCCGAACTCTCGAAGCTGTTCGAACTCGAACCCGGCGACCTGGTTTTCACCGGCACGCCGGCGGGCGTGGGGCCATTGGCGCGCGGCGATCGTTTCCGTGCCACGTTGCATGGAATCGCCAAGTTGGAGGGGCAAATCACCTGAACGCGCGGCGGGTTGCGTGGCGGTCGCGGTAGTGCCTAAATGGGCGTGCCGCGACGCGGCAGGGGAGGCACCGGTCCACTTCCAGAGAAGGAGTACGCAATGAGCTTCGCTAAAGACTTCAAGGCGTTCATCATGCGCGGCAACGTGGTCGACCTCGCCGTTGCGGTGGTTATTGGCGGTGCGTTCGGCAAGATCGTCACGTCGCTGGTCAACGACATCATCATGCCGCCGATCGGCTGGATCACGGGCGGCATCGATTTCTCGAATCTGAAATGGATCATCCAGAACTCGCCCGACCCGAAGAAGGTCGTCGCCATCAGCTACGGCACCTTCATCAACACGATCATCACTTTCCTCATCATCGCGCTGGCGATTTTCGTGGTGATCAAGTTGCTGGAACGCGCGATGCCGAAGAAGGACGCCGCGCCCGCGGCACCGCCGCCGGACGTGGTGCTTTTGACCGAGATCCGCGACCTGTTGAAACAGCAGCGCTGATTCCGCACAAACGGGTGAGGGCGCAGCATCGCGCCCTCGCCGTCACATGACCATCGAGATTGTCCAGGCCGACATCACCAGGCTGCGTGTCGATGCCATCGCCAACGCGGCGAACGAGACGTTGCTCGGAGGTGGCGGGGTCGATGGTGCCATCCATCGCGCCGCGGGCCCACGACTGCTGGAAGCGTGCCGCGCGATCCCCGAGGTCCGCGCAGGCGTGCGTTGTCCGACGGGTGAAGCGCGGGTCACACCGGGATTCGATCTGCCTGCGCGTTTCGTGATCCATACCGTCGGGCCGGTATGGCGCGGCGGTGAACACGACGAACCGAACCTGCTGGCGGGCTGCCATCGCAACGTGCTGGAATTGGCGCGCGAACACGCGATCGACAGCATCGCGTTTCCCGCGATCAGTTGCGGGGTGTACGGCTACCCGCGCGATGACGCGGCGGGCGTGGCCCTGACTGTGCTGGCCGAAGAACAGGATCGCACGCGCACACCGCACCGCATCGTTCTGTGTGCATTCGATCGCGGCATGGCCGAAGCGTGGCGGCGCGCAGCCGGGCGGCTGCGCGTCGCTGTCGCTGACGCATAGCACGGCGCGTCGTCGCAGAAGCCCAAAAGCCATCCCCCTCGTCGCGCTTCGCGGGCGTTCGTCATGCTTCCCGGGGATCGCCGCGAGGCGGCAGGGGAATGAGATCGCACCACGGAATGCGTTGCTACCGCGGATAAAGCGGCGGCAAAGTGTCATGCCTTGCACGCGGCGGCTTTTCATCTTCCTGCCACGCGAGTCCGTGTGCGAACGCCGTCACCACCGCTGAACATGCGGAAGCCGCATCGCCACCGTGCCAGCGCACACGCTGCAAGGCATCCAGGGCGTCACGCTGCGCCGGATCCGACAGCGCGCCGTGCAATGCCGCGACATTGGCAATGTCCGGACGGAAGACCCGCGCCCAGGCCAGCAATGCATGCTCGCACGCAGCGGCGTCGCCGCTGCGCGCGGCTTCGAGTGCTTCCGCCTGCAGCGTGCGCGGAGATCCGGAAGGAGCTCTCGCCGTCCCTGCAACGGCACGGGCGGCATCACCGGGGGCTTCCCCACCGGCAACAGGTTCCGGCTTGCGCCGGACGAGCCACCACGTTGCCGTCGCGATGATCATCAGCAGCCACAATGCAAGACTTGCCAGCGCAATCGCGCGCCAGAACCACGGTGCGCCACCGTTCCGCGGATGGGCGGCGGCGGCCGGCGCGGCAGGCGATGCCGGCCTGACCACACCCGGGGCAGTTGAACTCGCGATGGGCCCAGGCGCACTCGCGCCCGCCATGATTGCGCCGGTCACTTGCAGCGTTCGCGCAGCGACGCTCGCCTGTTCCGCCCGATCGTTTGCCA
Source organism: Rhodanobacteraceae bacterium (assembly GCA_035277545.1). Lineage (GTDB taxonomy): Bacteria > Pseudomonadota > Gammaproteobacteria > Xanthomonadales > Rhodanobacteraceae > 66-474. The sequence goes on from DATEKI010000166.1 coordinate 9,902, forward strand.
CGTTCCACCAGTCCAGCGTGATCGCGGGGATGGTCAGCTTGCCATCGCGCTGCGGCACGATCGCGAAGTTGCGCGTGCGCGTGCCCTGCAACCACTGGTCGCTGTCATCGGTGCTGTCGCGCGTCTGGTCGGGATACACGCGTGCACCAGCGATTGCAGGCAGTTCGGGTTCGGGCAACGCATCGGCCGGCTGGCCCGTTGCGCTGACGCTCAAGGTCACGGTCAACGGCACGCCCGCCGTCACTTCACCATTCGCCGGCAATCCCGTCAGCTTCAACTGCACGTCGCGCGCCGGCAGCCACGGCTTGCCCGCATGCGCTGGCGCGGCACGCGCATCGATGCGGATCACCGGTGCCGTGGCACTTACCGGCGCGCCGATGCCGGGCATCTGGCCATTCAGGAATGCGTTCGGATTGTTGAGCAGGGCGTTGGGATCGTTGAACCACGTACCGGGGTTGCCCGTTGCCAGTTTCTGGCCCTGGAACGTCGGGCCACGCACCGTGATCGTGCCGGTGCGTTGCGGAATCAGCGCCCAGCTGTACTCGATGACCTGGTATGCATAACCGTTGCGGTCGACCGTGTAACGGTGGTCGCGGTCGAGCTTGACCAGGCTGGCACCGTCGGCGCCGGGATCGCCGAGCGAACCATCGACGCCCGGGAGGTAGAACAGGCGCACCGTGTAAACCGTCTGCTCACCGACGTAAGGCGAACTCGACAGGACGCTGGTTTCCATGAACACCGGATCGCCGGTCCGTCCGCTGCCCCCCGTCGGCGCGGCGCCGACCTGCAAGGTCAGCGGCTGGGTCTGCGCCCCGCCCACGTCCAGCGCCGGGATCGTGAGCGTGCCGGCGTGCAGCGGCTTGAGCGCAATGCCGAGTTGCGTGGTGCGGACGGTTTTTCCGTTGCCTATCTGCACGCTGCTGGAGTTCGAAGTGCCGAGCACCTGGAAGTCCTGTTCCAGCGGCGTCAGGTCCGGTGTGCCGAGCGGCCCATTCGACTGGATGTTGAGGGTGACGGTATCACCCAGGCTCACGTGGCTGCGATCCAGGAAGGCGCGGACGCCTCCCCCGGTCGCCGGAACGCTTGCAGCCTGCGCGAGCGGCGCCATCAACACCAGCAGGACGATCCACCATCGGCGCGTCATTGCGACTGGTCCTCTTGTTGCCGTCCGTTGCGCTGTTCCCATTCCAGGCGGAACTTGCGGCGCAGCAGCGCGCCGGGGTCGTCCGGCACGGCGTGCAGCATCGCACGTTGCTGCGCGTCGAAGCGGCCGTCCTGTTGCGGCTCGCCCTGGCCGAGCGCGAACGAATGCGCGTCTTCCTTCTTTCCGGGAAGCCGTGCACCAGGGGCTTGTTGCATCTCGCGCGCGAGTGCTTGCTCGGCTTGTCGCGTTTGCTGTTCCTGCCGCGCGGCTTCGGCGGCCGATGTGGTGCCGTGATCCTGCTGCGCCGTGCTTGCGTTTCCTTGTTGCTGCGCGCTCTGCCTGCCGGCGGCACCGTTCGCACCGGTTGCCGACGAGGCCTGCGGCACGGAAGAAGCGGTCCCCTGCTGCGCGCCGGAATTTCCGGATTGCCGCCCCGTGTTTGGGCTCGATGAACCAGCCGCCGATGACGATGGGTTTTCCTGCCGGTTCGAGTTGTTGCCTTGCCGGCCGGATTGCGGCGGCGGTCGATGCTTCTTCAGCCAATCCTCGACCGTGTCGAGGTTGGCGCGCGCATCCGCCATTTCCGGATCGCGTTTCAAGGCTTGCCGATAAGCCGCGATCGCCTTCGCGTATTCGCCCTGTCTTGCCAGCGCATTGCCGAGGTTGTAACGCGAGCGCGCGTCGTCACCTTCCGCGAAGGCCTTGGCGGCGCCTGCGTAATCGCCCGAGCGATAATCAACGGCGCCGCGCAGGCCCGGTGACGATGAAAGCTTGCGTGCCTGGGCGGTGTCGCCCTGCCGCAGGGCCCGCAATGCACGCTGGTCGCGATTCGCCCACAACGAATCCCACGTGGAAGCGTGCGCAACCGGCACGCCGACCGGCAGCACCAGCAGCGCCAGCACCAGCAGCCAGCCGCGCCGGAACGCCAGTGCCGCAAGAACAAGCAGCACGGGAAGCAACCAGATACCGCCATCACGCCACAACTGCGCGCGCTCGGCGCGGCTCGCGTGGCCCGCTTCCGCCACCGGCATGCCGAATGCCGCCGCGCCCGCGCCATCCGCCTGCAACACGACGTAGCGGCCGCCACCCGCGGTCGCGACCGCATGCAAGGCTGTATCGTCGCGCCGCGCCATCAGCGTACCGCCGCCTCCACTGGCGAAACCGCCGCCGGCTTGCGGCACCGGCGCACCTTCGCGCGTCCCGACCCCGAGCACGTCCACGCGAATGCCTTGTGCGTGTGCGGCTTTCGCCTGCGCGATCGCGGCGTGATCGGCGGTATCGGTCACCAGCACGATCTCTCCGACTTGCACGTGTGACTGCTGGAGCAACTCGACGCCCTGGCGGATGCCGGCCGCAGCATCGTTGCCGGGCACGGGCATCACGTCGGGCTTGAGCGCCTGCAGCAGGTTGAAAATCGTGTTCCTGTCGTTCGTCAGCGGCGCCACCGTGAATGCGGCACCGGCATACGCAACCAGCGCGGTGCGCGCGTCACCCGCAGCGTCCAGCAGGTCGCGCACCGCGAAACGCGCGCGGGTCATGCGGTCGGGCTGCACGTCCTGCGCCAGCATGTCGTCCGAAAGCGACAACACCACGACGCGCGCCGCGCCATTCACGTACAGCGGGGTCCCCACCTTCTGCCAGGCCGGCCCGGACAGCGCCGCCACCGCGAGCAACCACGCCGACGCCACCAGCGCCGAGGCAATCCGGCCGCGCACGCCGGTGTCGCTGACCAGGTGCGGCAGCAATGCGGCATCCGCCAGTTTCGCCAGCGCCGCGCGCCCGCTGCCGTTGCGCGCCAGCACCCACAGCGCCAACGGCAACGGCGCGAGAGCCAGCCACCACCACGGGCGCAGGAAGTGCAGCGGGAATTCGAATGCGCTCATGCGGCCACCCGCCTGCGTGCGAGTCCACCGCCCCACGGCAGCAGCGTGCAGCCCAGCAACAAGGCGAGCGCAAGCGGCCATGGATACCACTCGTGGTCCGGGCGCAGCAGTGAGTGGCCGGTCGCCAGCGGTTCCAGCGTGTCGATCGTGTGGTAGGCCTGCGCCAGCTGCCCGCCATCCGAGGCGCGGAAGAATCGGCCACCCGTCTCGTCCGCGATCCGTGTCAACACCTGCGTATCGAGCTGATTGTCCGGCGCCGGGATCTGGAAACCGAATGCGCTGAGGGTCTGTGCGCTGGACCCTACGCCAATCGTGTAGATGCGCACGTCCGCGGCTTTCGCCAACTTCGCGGCGTCCAGCGGCGCCACGCTGCCCGCGGTGTTGACGCCATCGGTCAGCAGCACCAGCACGCGTGCCCGCGCCGGCAACGCCGCCAGATGTTTCACCGCCAGCACGATCGCGTCGCCAATCGCGGTCTCGCGGCCGGCAAGGCCAACCGCTGCACCGCCCATCTGCCTGGCGACCGCGTCCACATCGAACGTCATCGGCGTCAGCAGGTACGCCTGCGTCCCGAACAGGACCAGGCCGACGTCGTCGCCGGAGCGCAGCTTGATGAAGCGCTGCGCGATCGCCTTCACCGCAGCGAATCGGCTGACTACCGTGTCGTCGAAATGCATGTCTTCGATGGCCATGCTGCCGGAACAATCAACCGCCAGCATCAATGCGCGGCCGGTGTGGGTGATCGCCTGCGGCGGCGCCGGCTGCTGCGGACGTGCGGCGGCACAGACCAGCAGTATCCACGCCAGCACGGCAACCCACACGCGCCAGCTGCGGATGCGGACTGACGCGGCCTGCGACGCGAGCGCAATCGGCTGCGGCAGGTGCAGCGCCGCGCCCGGCGCCGCGGGCGGCAGGAACTTCCACGCCAGCCACGGCAACGGCAGCAGCAGGAACATCCATGGCCACGCAAATGTCATGGCGCGGATTCCTGCAGCGTTGGATCCCTGGACGACTCTTCCCCCCGCGCCTTCGGCGCGACCCCCTTCCCCCGGAAGGGGCTCTGGTTGCGCGCGCGCAACGCAGCCCGGCACCATGCACGCAGTGCCGCAAGCAGGGCCGGCGCACCCAGGTTCGGCTGCGGGCGGAAGCGTTCGCCTGCAAGCGCATCCAGTGTACGCGCTGCACTCTCGTCAGGCGCGTGCGCCAACACGAAGGCACGCCAGGCAGCACCCGTTTGCACCGCCGCCCCCGGCGCGATACGCAGTGCCACGCGGCGCATCAACCGTGACGCTCCGTCCACAAGTCGCCGGGTATTTCCATCGCGTGCGTACGCGGCTTCGAGCGCAGCGATTTCGCGCAGCGCGGCGCGTACCGGAGTGCCACGCGTCGATCGCCGCAGCCACCATGCGACGCCACTCGCTACCAGCAACAGCATGACGGCAAGCAGCCACCAACCGGGTGCGGGCGGCCACCAATGCGCGGGCGGCAGATGGATGTCGCGCAACACCGGACCGCTCATCTCCGGTGCTCCAGCGCGCGCCTGCGCGTCAGTGGCGCCAGCACCACGTCCGGTTCGTCGCTCGTCGTCAGCCTGACCCATGGCACGGCCGCGTCGTCGCAGGCTCTTGCCAGCGCGCGGAAACCATGGGCGAGTAGATTGCGGAGTTCAGCGCGTGCGTTGGGTGGCGAAAGATCGACGTGACGACGGCCCGCCCGCGTTTCGAACACATAATCGCCCGCCGGCGCCGGGGCGTGTTCCAGCGCATCCGACACGATGACGACCCGCACGTCGGCGTGGCGCTTCAGGCGCGCCAGCGCAGGCGCGGCGGAGTCATCGCTGCACCAACCATCGGAAAGCAACCAGAGCTGGCTGCCGGAGGTGATCATCCTGCGCACACGCAGGAGCGCCGCCGACAGGGTTTCGCCGCCGCCTTCGCGCACAGGCGACGCTGGTTCATCCCAACGCGCGAGTGCCCCGAGTACCGCCAGCGCACCGCGCGTACCGGGTTGCGGGTCGACCGCGGCGCGCTGGTGGCCGAACGCCAGCGCGCCCACGCGGTCACCGCCGCGCACGCAGGTCCACGCCAGCCATGCGGCCGCGCGTGCGGCCGCGACGGACTTGAAGCGCGTGCGCGTACCGAATTGCATCGTCGGGTTCGTGTCGACCAGCACCAGCAGGCTGTGCTCGCGTTCGGCCTGGAACAGCTTGGTGTGCCACTTGCCACTGCGCGCGGTCCGCCGCCAATCGATGTTGCGCGAATCGTCGCCCGGCTGGTAGATGCGCGACTCGGCGTAATCCATGCCGCGCCCGCGCAGCACGGAGACGTGCCCTCCCGCGGGCGGCGTGCGCAGCTTCGCGGCATGCGCCATCGGCTTGCCGGCGCGCACGCGCAACGCGACCAGCTCCGCAAGGTCGACGCGGGTGAGGCCGGGTTCGCGGTCGGCATGGTGTGTGGCGGTGGCGGACATTGGCGTGACCAATTCGGTTCTCTTCTAGCCCCTTTCGCAGGAAGGGGTGGAGCGTAGCGAACGCACGCGAAGCGTGAGAGGGGGATGACCATTCGCAGGAGGCATACATCCCCCCGCGCTGCGCGCGACCCCCTTCCGTTGGAGGGGGTGACGCATCACGGAAGCGGCACGCGCTCCAGCAGTTGCTTCACCACGTCGTCCACATGCAGGCCCTCGGCTTCCGCTTCGTAACCGAGCAGCACGCGGTGGCGCAGCACGTCGGGCGCGAGTGTCTGGATGTCCTCCGGCAACACGTAATCGCGGCCGGCCAGCCACGCGGCCGCACGTGCGCAGCGTTCCAGCGCGATG
>DATEKI010000167.1:0-5934 GCA_035277545.1 Rhodanobacteraceae bacterium
TTCAAGATCCAGGCCAACATGGACCCGGCGCACCGCGACCGCGTCGCGTTCCTGCGCGTGTGTTCGGGCCGCTACGCGTCCGGCATGAAGGCGCTGCAGGTGCGCACCGGCAAGGAAGTGAAGCTCGCCAACGCGTTGACCTTCATGGCGTCCGAACGCGAGATCGCCGAAGAAGCGTATCCCGGCGACGTGATCGGCCTGCACAACCACGGCACCATTTCGATCGGCGACAGTTTCAGCGAAGGCGAAAAGCTCGTGTTCACCGGCATCCCGAACTTCGCACCGGAGCTGTTCCGTCGCGCTCATCTGCGCGATCCGCTGAAAATGAAGGCGCTGCGCGCGGGCCTCGCGCAACTCTCGGAAGAAGGTGCAACGCAGTTCTTCCGTCCGCTGATGTCGAACGATTTGATCCTGGGCGCGGTCGGCGTATTGCAGTTCGACGTGGCCGCGTATCGCTTGAAGGATGAATACAACGTCGATTGCGCGTTCGAAAACGTGGGCATCGTCACCGCACGCTGGGTGCATTGCGATGATGCGAAAAAGCTGGCCGAGTTCCGCGAACGCAACGCCATGCACCTCGCGATCGACGCCGCCGAACAGCTCGTTTATCTCGCCCCCACCCGCGTGAACCTGCAACTCGCGCAGGAACGCTGGCCCGGCGTCACCTTCACCGACACGCGCGAACACGGTAGGGCGGGTCTTGACCCGCCTTGAACGGCAAAGGCGGGTTGAAATCCGCCCTACACTCGCCTTTGAAGGTGAAGACTGGTTGAAACCCGCCCTACCCCAGCTTTGAAGGCTCTTGAGCCGTCTTGAACGCGCTTGGAGCCCGAAATTACGCGATATGCAGCGAGCGTTGCGTGTCCGCACCGCCATGCACGATCTTCGCGCGCAATTCCTCGGGATCGAAATCGTCCACGTTGATGAATTCCGCGGTGGCGCGACGCAGGCGTTCCAGCAACGCGCGTTCGGTTTCGCTGATCGCGCCTTCCTTCTGCGCTTCGACCAACTGCTCGAAGTAGTCGTGCGACTGGATCGCGCCGGCCTTCACGGCCTTGAGGAACTTGCGCTCGATCGGCTCGGCCGCGACCACGTCGGGCAGCAGTGCGTGCATCCGCCCGACCGGGTTGTTCGGCGTCTGGGTCAGGTAGATGCCTTTCACCAGCGCGTCGCGCGCGCTGTTCGGCGCGGTGAGGATCGCGGCGACACGCCGTCCCAGCCGATCCGACGGCGGCACTTCGCGACGCCCGAACGGAAACACCAGCGTGTGCACCAGCCATGCCACCGGGCGTACCGGAAAGTTGCGGATCACGCCATCCAGCGCCATCTGCATCCGCCACACGGAATCGTGGAAAGCCCACGCCAGCATCGGCCGTTCGGCCTCGGGGCGGCCTTCGTCCTCGTAGCGCTTCAGCATCGCCGAACAGATGTACAGGTACGACAGCACATCACCCAGCCGCGCGGAAATCTTTTCCTTGAATTTCAGCTTGCCGCCCAGCACGCCCATCGCGGTGTCGGCCAGCAGCGCAAGGCACGCGGAGTAACGGTTCAACTTGCGGTAGTAGCGCCGCGTGTACGCGTCGCCCGGCGCCCTGCCGAATTTCGCGAAGGTGATGCCGAGGACGAACGCGCGCGCCGCGTTGGAAATGCCGAAGCCGATGTGCCCGAACAGCGCCGCATCGAATTCGCGCAACGCCTTCGCGCGATCGGTTTCGTGCGTGGCGTGCATTTCCTTCAGCACCCACGGATGGCAGCGGATCGCACCCTGCCCGAAGATCATCAGGCTGCGGGTCATGATGTTGGCGCCTTCCACCGTGATCGGGATCGGCGCGCCCTGCCACATCCGCCCGAGGTAATTCGACGGCCCCAACTGGATGCCCTTGCCACCGTGCACGTCCATCGCGTCCTGGATGGCGATGCGGCCGAGGTCGGTCGCGTGGCATTTCGCGATCGCCGAAGCCACCGCCGGCTTCTCGCCGCGATCGACCGCCGCGGCCGACGCGCGCGACAAGGCCGTGACTGCATAGGCGTAGCCGCCGATCCGCGCCAGTGCTTCCTCGACGCCTTCGAAGCGCGCGACCGCCAAACCGAACTGCTTGCGGATGCGCGCATAGGCGCCGGTGGCCGCTACTGCCGTGCGCACGAAGCCGGTCGCGTTCGACGGCAGCGAAATCCCGCGCCCCACCGACAGGCATTCGACCAGCATCCGCCAGCCATGGCCGGCCATGTGCGGGCCGCCGATCAGCGTGTCGATCGGCACGAACACGTCCTTGCCGCGCAGCGGGCCGTTCTGGAACGGAATGTTGAGCGGGAAATGTCGACGACCGATTTCGAGTCCCTTGGTCCCGCGCGGGATCAACGCCAGCGTGATGCCAAGGTCTTCCTTGTCGCCCAGCAAATGCTCGGGGTCGTACATCCGGAACGCCAAACCGACCAGGGTCGCAACGGGCGCCAGCGTGATGTAGCGCTTGTCGAAGGTGAGCTTGATGCCAAGCGTTTCCCTGCCGTCGACCGTTTGCTTGCACACGATGCCGTAGTCGGGAATCGACGTCGCATCGGAACCCGCATACGGACCTGTCAGCGCGAAGCACGGCACTTCGCGGCCGTCGGCGAGCCGCGGCAAATAATGATTCTTCTGTTCCTCGCTGCCGTAGCGCAGCAGCAATTCGGCCGGGCCCAGCGAATTCGGCACCGCGACCAGCGACGACAGTGTCGCCGACATGCTGGACAACTTCTGCAGCACCGCCGAATGCGCGAGCGCCGAGAACTGCTTGCCGCCGTACTGTTTCGGGATGATCATCGCGAAGAACCCTTCGCGCTTGATGAAGTCCCAGATTTCGGGCGGCAGGTCGGCGATTTCGTGCGTGATGTGCCAGTCGTCGATCATCGCGCACAGTTTTTCGCACGGGCCATCGAGGAACGCCTGTTCCTCGGCGGAAAGCTGCGGCTTCGGTTCCGACAGCAACTTCGACCAGTCGGGTTTGCCGGCAAACAGTTCGCCTTCGAAGCCGACGGTTCCGGCATCCAGCGCAATCTGTTCGGTTTCGGAAATCTTCGGCAGCACGCGTTTGAACAGTTTCAGCAGCGGCGCCGCGAACAGCGCACGCCGCAACGGCGTCAGGTTCAGCGGCAGCGCGACCAGCACCACGAAAAGCCCGAGCAGCACCCACATCGGCGTGATCGCGTGCAGGCCGGTCCCGACCACGAAAATCGTCACGACCGTCGCGAGCGTCCACTGCCACAGGCGGCTGCGAAAATACGCGCAGGCGATGCCGACGACCACGGTGCAAACCAGGATGATGATGGTGTTCATGACAAACCTCGCTGGATCGCCGCGCGCGAACGCGGCGCAGGAACGACGCCAGGGTCGAGTGTATTCAGGAATGGTTCGATCGCGGCCGTGAACGCGGCGTTGTCGTCACCCGCGAGCGTGTGGGTCGCATGCGGGATTTCGACGTGCGTCGCGTGCGGCACGGCTTCGAGGAATTCCGCAACGGTGTCCTCGGACACGATGTCGCTGCGTCCCCCGGAGACCAGCAGCACCGGCACGTCGATGTTGCGTGCCGCGTTCAACAAGCGTTGCTGGTGCCGTTCGCCCTCGTGCGCCACGGTATCCAGCAAGGCCGGGTCCCAGTGCCAGCGCAGGCGCCCGTCCTGGCCACGGTGCAGCAACTGCGCCAGCTCGTACCGATCCTTGCGGCGCTGCCGCTGCGGCAGGTAGGCGGCCACCGCGTCGGCGGCCTCGTCCAGCGCCCCGAAGCCCTGCGGATGTGCGCGCATGAAGCCCAACATGCGTTCGACGCCCCCGCTTTCCCAGCGCGGCGTGATGTCCACCAGCACCAGCGCGCGGAACGGATCGGGGCGGCCCTCGCCCGCGGCGACCAGGCCCAGCAAGCCCCCCATCGATGCACCAACCAGCACGGGCGGCGCCTTCAAGGAATGCGCGACGACCAGCAAATCATCGACGAACTGTTCCAGGGTATAGCGCCCGTCCGCCAGCCGCCCGCTGTCGCCATGGCCACGCGCATCGAAGGTGACCGCTCGCCAACCATGCCCGGCGAGTCCTTCCGCGGCCCGCGCCCAGGCGTGCCGGCTTTGTCCGAAACCGTGCGCGAACAAGACGGGCGGCGCGTCGATGGGTCCTCGCGTTTCGATCGCGAGGCGCAAGCCATCACGGGCAGTTGCCGCAAGGAGGTGCGACTCGACAAGCGCTTCGTCTCTTTCCATACGCGCCAGTATGGATTCGTGCCGAAGGCCTGTCAATACGCTACAGTACGGTCATGCCCGCCCCACCAACCGCCACGAACGGATCCCCACCGCCGCGGCGCGGCCGTGCACACACACGGCTTTCCGCCGCGGACTGGGAACGCGGTGCGCTGGAAATGCTGGCCGAAGAAGGCGTCGGCGCGCTGGCCGTCGAAGCGCTGGCGCGGCGCCTCGGCGTCACCAAGGGCAGTTTCTACTGGCACTTCAAGAATCGCGAAGCCTTGCTGCAGGCGGCGTTGAACCGCTGGGAAGCGGACGACGAGGGCGAACTGCAGCAGCACATCGGCGCCGCCGGCGACCACCCGCGCGAACGCCTGGGCGCCCTGTTCCGCTGGGTGTCCGGCGAAGCCCAGGCGCACCGCATCTATGCTGCGCTGCTGCAAGCGCTGGACCATCCGCTGGTGCAGCCCACCATGACGCGGGTTTCGCAGCGGCGCATGGATTTCCTGGAGGCCGCCTTTCGCGAAGCCGGGCTCGAATCCGCCGTCGCGCGCCACCGCGCACGCCTCACCTACGCGGCCTACGTGGGTTTCCTGCAGCTGAACCTGACGCTGGAACTGCCGCACCTGTCGCACGAGCAGTACGAAGCGTACGTGGAGCACGTGATCGCGACGCTCGTGCCCTAGCGCCGAATGCTGCGGCGCGGCATCGCTTTGCCTTGCAAAGCCCGCGGGCGCAGACTAACGTCACTTCCCCGCCAACTTCCAGGGCGCCGCAGCATTCCCCGACGTCAGGCTGACGCGACACGCTCGCTCCGTCGCGGCGAGGTCAACGAAAATATCATCCTGCCTTCGCGCCATGACGACGGCACCCCGCGCCTGATGCACATAACTACAAAGCTTTCCTTCTGGAGTATCACGACCGATGCCAAGCAAACTCGATTCCCTGAACCGATGGGTTGACGACGTCGCAGCAAGGACGAAACCCGACCGCATCCACTGGTGCGACGGCTCCGACGCGGAATACAAGCAGCTCGTCGACGAAATGCTGAAGACGGGCGACCTGATCGAACTGAACCAGCAAACCCATCCACGCTGCTACCTGCACCGCTCCGATCCGAAGGACGTCGCGCGCGTCGAAAAGCTCACCGTCATCTGCACGAAGGACAAGGACGACGCCGGCCCCAACAACAACTGGATGGACCCGGCCGAGGCGCACGCGAAGATCGACGCGCTGTTCGAAGGCAGCATGCAGGGGCGCACGATGTACGTGATCCCGTACTGCATGGGCCCGCTGGGATCACCGCTGTCGCGCTGCGGTGTCGAGATCACCGACTCGCCCTACGTGGTCGCCAACATGCGGATCATGACCCGCATGGGCACGGCCGCGCTGGAACGCATCGAACGCGAGGGGACGTTCATCAAGGCGCTGCATTCGATCGGCGAACTCGATCCCGAGCGCCGCTGGATCATGCATTTTCCGGAAGAACTCACCATCAAGTCGTTCGGTTCCGGCTACGGCGGCAATGCGCTGCTGGGCAAGAAATGCCACGCGCTGCGCATCGGGTCGTACCAGGCGCGCAGCGAAGGCTGGCTGGCCGAACACATGCTGATCGTCGGCATCGAGAATCCGAAGCACGAAATCCGCTACGTCGCCGCGGCGTTTCCGTCCGCCTGCGGCAAGACCAACCTCGCGATGCTGATTCCGCCCGAAGGCTATCGCAAGGAT
>DATEKI010000168.1:0-29833 GCA_035277545.1 Rhodanobacteraceae bacterium
AATGCGCCGGACGGCGTGTACCGCTACGTGCTGATCGGCTACGACGGCATGACACCGCTGTACGCGTGGAAGCGCGTTTCGGATACCTCGGGTCGCCATGTCGACGAAAACGCCGTCGCCTATTCGCGTGGCATGGCGCGGCGCCACAACTACGTGATCTGGCTGCACGCGGTCGCGTTCGCGATCATGCTGGTCACGACGCTGCTGTTCCGCAAGAACATCGACGAAAAAATCCTGCTGGGCGCCTGGGGTGCCGCGGTCGCGATCGGCTTGCTGGGCCTGTTCGCGTTCAACGTGCCGATCATCGCCGGGCTGGTGGAAATCGCCATCGCGTTCGTATTGCTGGTGCGCGGGCTGTTCCCGAAGTCGGACATGCTGTCGTGAAGCGCCGGGTCCCGGCCCGCGCCGGGATGATCACGGCGTCAGGGCAGCAGCACGAAATGCGTGATCGACTCCGCGACTTCGCGCGGCTTTTCCATGATCGACATGTGCCCGCAGCCGGTGAGCTCGGTGACGCCGATGTTGGGCGCGTGGATGAGCCCCTTGCGGATCGCATCCAGCGCCGACACGTCGATGATCTGGTCCTTCAGGCACCAAACCGCCAGCGTCGGCGCGGTAATGTCCGGCAGTTTCGATTCCAGCGCGTTGCGCTCGCCTGGCGCGGTGATTTCGCGCATCACCTTGTCGTCGAAGGCGCGTTCACCCTTCGACTTGTCCACGAACACATCCTGGATGCGGGCGGGCACCGAGGGCGGGTTCGCGAACAACAGTGTTTCGAGGTGCTGGAATTGCGCGCGATCGTCGATATCGAACGGGCTCTTGCCTGATTTCAGTTCGCGCACGAAGGCGTTTTCCTTGAAGGGCACGCCGGCCGAGTCGACCAGCACCAGCGCGGCGACTTGCTTTGGATATTTCGCCGCATACAGGCCCGCGATCGCACCGCCCATCGAATGACCGGCGATCGCGATTTCGCCGAGGTGCAGCGCCGTGACGAAACCGTGCAGCCGATCGACTTGTGCGGCGTAGCCGTAGCTTGCCTCCGGCAGCCGCGTCGAGTCACCCCAGCCGGGAAGATCTGGAATGACCACCCGGAAATTGCCGGTGAGGTACTTCGCGGTGAGCAGCCAGTCGGCATAGGTGCCGCCGTACCCGTGCAGGAGCACCAGTGTCGGCCCGCCCTGTTTGCCGCCTTCGAGATACATCCAGTGCGTGTCGCCGACCTGCACCGCTTCCCGATGCAGACCATCACGCCACGCCTGCCACGCGATCGCGCCGCGCAGCACGGCGCCCGGCGCGATGAAATACACGCCGAGGCCGATCACCGCCAGCGCGATCACCACGCCACCGAGGATCTTCAGCCGCCACGCGAACCGCGCGAGCAGCACATCGCGGGTGGGATTGTTCGACATGCGTCAGTCTTTCGTGCCGGTCTTGGCAGTGGCAGCACGCGTCTTCGCGAACAGTCGCTCCACCGCCATCTGCGTCAGGGGGTGGTAACCATCCTTCGCCTTCGCATACACCTGCTCGGCGTAGGCGAAACCTTCCGGCGTCTGCACGAAGGCCTTGTACACCGGCATCGTGAGATACAGGCGTCCGATCCGCGTCATGTGCTCCGCCGCCGCCGGCCACACGGCCTTGTCACCGGCTGCGATCGCGTGCACGTACCAGCGCATGCCGATCTCCGCATTGGGCGTGCCGGTGAGGTGCCACGCGGCGTCGAGCTGCTGCACCTTCGCGAGCGGCGGCGCGTCCGGCAGGCGGTCGAGGAAGTACATCCACTCCTGCGTGTTCCAGCTCTTGGCATCGAGCTTGTCGGCCGCAAGCGTGCCGGTGAGGAATGCCGCACGCTCCTTGTCGATCGCATCGAAGCGCTTCGAGTCGGGAATCGGCGCGTCCTTCGGAATGCCCGCGCCGTACACCCACTCCTTCACCTCGTCCCAACTCATCCTGCCGGGATACTTGTCGACCAGGTTGGGCTTCAGGTACGCGAGCATCTGTTCCGTCGTGATGCTGTGCCACGCGAAGTGGTTGAAGTAGCCCTTCAGCCAGGTGTCGAAGTGCTCGCGCCCGAACTTCTGCTCCAGCGTGCGCAGGAACCACGAACCCTTGTCGTAGGCGACGTCGGACAACTCGTCGTCGGCGTCCATGTCGCGCGGCTGCGGCGCGAGCCGTTGCGCGTTCTCCGGCATCTTGCCGATGGTCTTTTCGAGGTTGCGGATCGCCAGCAGCGTTTCCTCGGTTTCCTGGCGCTGGCCGTACAAGGCCTCGGTGACGCGGCCCTGCACGTAGGTGGTGAAGCCCTCGTTCAACCAGCCATCGCGCCACGTCGCGTTGGTGACGAGATTGCCCGACCACGAATGCGCAAGCTCGTGCGAGATCACGCTGACCAGGCTCTTGTCGCCGACGATGATCGTGGGCGTCGCGAACGTCATGTTCGGGTTTTCCATCCCGCCGAACGGAAACGATGGCGGCAGGACGAGGATGTCGTAGCGGCCCCAGCGGTACGGGCCGTACAACTTCTCGGTGGTTTCGATCATCTTTTCGGTGTCTGCGAACTCTTGCGCAGCCTTCGCGGCCACAGAAGGCTCGGCATACACCGCGCTGCGAGGCCCGGTTTCGCGCACGTCGATGTCGCCCGCGGCGATCGCCATCAGGTACGACGGGATCAGGTGCGTCTGGTCGAAGTCGAACGAACCGTCAAGCGCGTGCTTCGGATCGTTCGGCGCGCTCATCACCACGCGCACGTCCTTCGGCGCACTGACGTGCGCCTTGTACGTGAAGCGGATCGCGGGCGAATCCTGCAGCGGAATCCACGAACGCGCGTGGGTCGCTTCGGACTGCGAAAACAGGAACGGTAATTTCTTGTCGGCGGTCTGCGCGGCGCTCAGCCATTGCAGGCCGCTGGCGTCGGGCGAGGTGGTGTAGGCGATGCGCACTGCGTGCGGATGCTTCGGCGCCGCGATGGTGAGCTTCGAACCCATGTTCGGGACCGACGCGGCAAGCTGGTATTGCAAGGCGCTGGCACGGCCCTTGCCGTCCAGCGCCTCCACCGAGGCGATCTTCAGGTTTTCGGTGTCCAGCACCAGGTCCCGCGCGGACGCATTCTTCCAGTCCAGCGTCAGCGTCGCCACGCCATCCAGCTGTCTGTGCGGGAAATCGACCTTGAGGTTCAGGTCGATATGGTTGACGACGACCTCCTTCGGCTGCGCGTACGAATGCGGATCGGCGGCCTGCGCGGCGACCGGCAGCACGAACGCGCCGAGGGCGAGGGTGGATAGCAGGCGCATCGCGCGCTCCTGTCGAAAGGGAAACCCCGAGTATGCCAGCGCGCCGCGACCTGCGCCCCTGCACAAAGTCGTGCGGGCGTTCGCAACAGGCGTCGCGTAAAATCCGTCGTGTCCACGCGCGGAGACCACGGCATGCCTACCCTGTACATCGCCAACAAGAACTATTCCTCGTGGTCGCTGCGCCCGTGGGTACTGCTGCGCGAACTCGGGATTCCGTTCGAGGAAAAGGTGGTGCCGTTCGGCGCGGGCTCCAACTGGGAGGCGTTCCGCAAGTTTTCTCCCACCGGCAAGGTGCCATGCCTCGCGGACGGCACCATCACGGTGTGGGATTCGCTGGCGATCACGGAATACGTCGCCGAAGCGCATCCGCAAATGTGGCCCGCCGACAAGGCGGCACGTGCGTTCGCGCGTTGCGCCGCCGCGGAAATGCATTCGGGCTTTGTTGCGCTGCGCACGCAATGCGGGATGAGTTGCGGCATCCGCGTGAAGCTGCACCGCATCGATGACGCCTTGCAACGCGACCTCGCCCGCTTGAACGAACTGTGGAACGAGGGGCTGCGGCGCTTCGGCGGCCCGTTCCTTGCGGGTGACAAGTTCACCGCCGCCGATGCGTTCTACGCGCCGGTCGCGTTCCGCATCCAGACGTACGCGCCGCCGCTCGACGACGCGGCGAATGCCTACGCGCAACGCCTGCTGGCGCTACCCTCGATGCAGGACTGGTATCGCGCCGCGCTGGCCGAAATATGGCGCGACGCTGTACACGACGCCGAAGCCGCGGAGTGGGGCACCGTGACCCAGGATTTGCGCGCCGCGTGAAGTGAGTTTGCACGTTCGGTTGCTGTCAACTTTGCAGTACGCCCATCAGGAGATGACGTTGTCCCTTCGTGCGAGATTGTCGTTCGGCGTAGTCACGGTCGTCGTGCTGTGGAGCGGCTTGCTGCTGTTGCCATTGCTGGTACCCGGCTATGACCAGGTGAGGCAAACGGTCAGCGAGATCGGAGAGCGGGGCTCGCCGGCGCAGATTCCGTTCACGCTGATGCTTTGTGCGGTCGCGGTCTGCCTGCTGGTTTTCGCATGGGCATTGCGTGATGTCGCGCGCAAATGGGATGCATCCACCGCGGTCGTCTACGTCACCGGTTTCATGGCAATTTCGTCCGCGGGCGTGGGGATCTTTTCCTTTCCGCATCCGCTCCACAACGTCTTCGGCATCTCGGAAATCATTGGCTATCAGGGTCCGTGGGTACTCGCGCTGACGTGGCGGCACGTGAAGCAAGTTCGCGGACTAGTGGTTTTCTCGTGGCTAATGGGCGCGATCATGTGGTGCGCCATCCTTGCGAATCTCAGCGCGCTCGATTTCAATGGCTGGCTGTGGCACCTGGAGCGGCCCGTCTATGGCGTCGTGCAGCGTGCGCTATTCCTCACGTGGAGCGTATGGCTTGCGGGCACCAGCATTGCGCTGAAGAAACACCGCAATGTCGTGGATGCGCGCGAACCTGCGCCGTTGCCGGCGGTCGACTGATCGATGCCGGTTCAGGGCAACTCGTTGGCGGTGTGCGGATCTTCGCTGTACGGATGCATCGTCGCGAGGAATCCCGGTTGTGCCTGGACCCGCGCGATCCAGGCGCGGAAGTGCGGATAGGTTTCCAGCGCAATGCCCGCCTCTTCCGCACGGCTGGCGTAGGCGAATACCGACATGTCGGCGATGCTGTAGCGATCGTTGGCGAGGAATGGGTGTTCCGACAACTCGCGTTCGAGGATGCCCAGCGTGCGCAACGCAGCCTTGCGCTTCATGTCGACCAATTCCGGCGGACGCTGCGCCAGCTTGCCCGTGAGCGTCCAGTAGCGCAGCGAGCCGATCACCGACTCCACCCGTTCCTGCTCGAAGTGCAGCCACTGCTGGACCTTGGCGCGTTCGTAGGGATCGCCCGGCAGGTATGGCGTGCCATCGGCGAGGTACGCAAGAATCGCATTGGATTCCGCCAGCGTGCGGCCATCGTCCAGCCGGATCGCGGGCACCGTGCCGGTGGGGTTGATCGCGAGGTATTCGGCGCTGCGTCCCGCGCCTTCGAAGATGCTCACGATTTCGGTGCGATACGAGCGCCCGAGATGGCTGAGCAGCAGGCGTACCTTCCAGGCGTTCTGCGAAGGCGGGTAATCGAACAAGGTCAACATCGAGCGGCTCCGTTTTCGGGAATGCGCAGTTTCCATGTGCGTCGCGGTGTGCGCCATCCGCTTCTTGCGCGATGCGGATCAAGCCAATCGATCGGCAAACTTGTCGGTGGCTTCGATCAGTTTGTCCACGATTGCAGGATCGGATGCCGAATGTCCCGCCAGCACGATATGGAACCCGGCCTCCGGCCACGCCTGATGCAGATCAAACGCAGTCTTCACCGGACAGATGATGTCGTAGCGGCCGTGCACGATGACGCCGGGAATGCGGCGGATTCGATTGACGTCGCGCAACAACTGGTCCGGTTCCAGGAACATGCCGTGGCGGAAGTAGTGTGCTTCCAGCCGTGCCAGGCTCACCGCCTTGTGCGGCTCGTCGAAGTCACCGCCGGCATCCGGATCGTGGACCAGCGTGGTGCTGCCTCCCTCGTACGCACTCCATGCCCGCGCGGCGGCAAGCCGCACGGCTTCATCGTTGCTGTCCAGGCGCCGCCAGTAGGCTTCGAGCATGTTGCCGCGCTCGGCTTCGGGAATGAAGTCGCGGAAGCGCGCCCAGCGTTCGGGGAAAATGCAACGCGCGCCGCCATCCATTTCGTTGAACCATCGCAGTTCGTCTGCACGCGCGAGGAAGATGCCGCGCAGTACGAGCCCGGTGACGCGATCGGGATGCGCTTGGGCGTAGGCGAGCGCCAGCGTCGAACCCCATGACCCACCGAACACCAGCCAACGCTCGATGCCGAGGTGTTCGCGGATGCGTTCGATGTCCGCGACCAGATCCGGCGTGGTGTTGTTTTCGAGTCCCGCGAAAGGCGTGGACCGGCCCGCGCCGCGCTGGTCGAACAGCACCACGCGCCAGCGCGCAGGATCGAAGAACCGCCGATGGTAAAGCGACAAACCTGCGCCCGGGCCACCGTGCAGGAACACTGCCGGCAGGGCGTCGGGATTGCCGCATTCCTCGATGTAAAGGGTGTGTCCGTCGCCGACCGCAAGGCGTCCGCTGCGGTACGGTTCGATTTCCGGGTAAAGCTCGCGCATCATCGAATCCAGGCACTCACGGACACGCCATCTTCATGGCCGGTCCCCACGTGTTGCGGAAAGACATGATGTATCGCGTCTGTCCGTGCTGGTCTTCACCGCGGTAGATGCCGACCGGCGCGGGTTCCTGATCGGGGTTCCATTGCACGGTCAGTCCGGTTCGAAGGTGCGTGTGCGAGGACTCGGCCACCGCGTCGAGTTCATCCCGGCTGGCGCGGTGCAACCTGAAGACACTGGAATACGCGCCCCAGTAGCTGCCGATCGCGCGCAGCTGGTACCCATCGTCGGTCTGGCGCACCTGGATCATGAAGTTCGCGTTGTTGGAACCCCAGCTTTGCGGAGTCACGCTGAAACAGCCCAGCAGGTCATCGACCGATTCCGCGCCCACGTGCATCTGCACGGCCTGCTCGTTCTTGGCACACGGCGAGTCCTGGTAGGCGACCTGTCCGCCGTACGTGCACTTGTAGACCTGCGCTGAAGCGACGGATGAAACCAGCAGCAACAGCAACGCCAGGATGGTGCGCATCGTTCCCCCTGAAAGAACGTGGATTCAAATCTTGTAACCGCGGTGGATCGCCACGATGCCGGCGGAAAGGTTGCGCACCTGCACGTTGCGGAAGCCGGCCGCTTCCATCATGGCCTTCAGCGTTTGCTGGTCGGGGTGCTTGCGGATCGACTCGGCGAGATAGCGGTAACTTTCCTCGTCGTGCGCGACCAGCTTGCCGATGCGCGGCAGCACCTGGAACGAATGGAAGTCGTACAGCGGCGCGAGCCAGGATTGATTGACCTTCGAGAATTCGAGGATCAGCGCACGCCCACCGGGTCTCAGCACGCGTTGCATTTCCCCGAGCGCCTTGCCCTTGTCGGTGACATTGCGCAGGCCGAAGGCGATCGTCACCGCATCGAACGACGCGTCCGGAAACGGCAATGCTTCCGCGTTGACTTGCGCCCAGCGCAAACCTTGCAGCAGGCCACGATCCAACAACCGGTCCCGGCCCACGCGCAGCATTGCCGCATTGATGTCGGCGACGACGATTTCGCCCTTGCCACCCACGCGCGGCAGCAGCAGCGCGGCGATGTCGCCGGTGCCGCCGGCAAGGTCGAGGACCCGATCGCCTTTGCGGATGCCGGACGTTGCCACGAAGTGCCGCTTCCACAAACGATGGACGCCGAACGACATCAGGTCGTTCATCACGTCGTACTTGCCGGCAACCGACGAGAACACCTCGCCGACCAGTTTCTGTTTTTCCGCGACCGGCACTTCGCGGTAGCCGAAATGGGTGGTGGCGCCAGGGGATTGCGTTTGGGTCATGACTGCATTGTAAGCGGTCGCGCACAGCAGAAAAAAAGAACCCCTCTCCCTTCGGGAGAGGGGCAGGGGTGAGGGTCCGATCTTGCGCAAGCATGAATTCTTGCGCGGACCCGAACCCTCATCCGGCCCTTCGGGCCACCTTCTCCCTAAGGGAGAAGGATCTGGCTTCACTTCACCGGATTGCCGTCCGCGTCGATCACGTGGATGTCGCCCAGGTTCAGGGCGCGCACGGGCGCCTCGATCCTGGACAGGTCACCCACGATCACCCAGGTCAGCTGGTCCGGGTGGATCACTTCCTTCGCGGCCGCGTTGACGGCGGCGTCGGTCTGAGCCTCGATGCGGCCCTTCAGGGTCTGCACGTAGTCGTCCGGACGGTCGTACTTCACGATGCCGGCGACCGCCGACAGCACGGCCTGCGCGGTTTCGTACTGGCCGGGCATCTTGCGCACGTCGTTGTCCTTGATCTTGGCGATCTCGGCATCGGTCAACGGCTTGTCACCCACCACCGCGCGCGCTTCCTTCAGCACTTCTTCCGCCGACGGCGCGGTCTTGTCGGTCTGCACCGGCGCGTACATCAGGTACGGGCGCTGGCCTACCGCGTTCGGCAGCGCGGCACCGGCGCCGTAAGCCCAGTGCTTGTCCTCGCGCAGGTTCATGTTGAGGCGCGACGAGAAGGTGCCACCGAAGGCGCCGTTCATGGTGCCGATCTCGAGGTTGTTGGGCGCCTTGGTCGAAGGCGCGACCAGCCCCGCGATGATCACCGACTGCTGCGCGCCCGGGCGATTGACCAGGTACACGCTCGCCTTGGCCGGGTAATCGACCTTGGCGAGGTTCTTGGCCGGGATCTTCGCGGCCGGAGCCTTCCAGTCGCCGAAAACTTTTTCCAGTTGCGGGATGATCGCGTCCAGCGTGGTGTCGCCGGCGACCAGGATCTTCATGTTGTCGGGACGGATGTAGTCACGCATGAAGGCCTGCATGTCGGCCGTATCCAGCGACTTGATCGAAGCCTCGGTGCCCGAACCCGTGAACGGCATCGCGTAGGCATTGCCCTTGCCGAACAGGATCGGCGGCAGCAGGCGCAGCGCGGTGGTCATCGGTTGCGCCTTTTCCTGCTCGATCCCGGCCAGCCACTGGCCGCGCACGCGCGTCACGTCGGCCTCGCGGAACGCGGGGTTGCGCACGATGTCGGCGTACAGCGCCAGCGAGTCGGCGAGGTTCGAGTTGAGCGCGCTCATCCACGCGTTGCAGGTGTCGAGGTCGCAGCTGCTCGCGATCTCGGCGCCCAGGCGCTGCTTGCGCTCGGCGATCTGGATCGAGTCCAGATCCCTGGTGCCCTCGTCCAGCATGCCCATCGTGAAGCTCGACGTGCCCAGCTTCTTGCCCTGGTCGGCGGCGTAGCCCGCGTCGAACAGCGCCTCCACCTGCACCACCGGAATGGCGTGGCGTTCGGCCAGCACCACTTCGACACCGTTCGCGAGCTTGCCGTGCTGCAGTTTCGGGAAGGTGAGTTCGGGGAACGCCGTCACCTTCGGCACGCCCTTGGCGCGATCGACGTTGCTCCTGGTGACCTTGTAGTCACCCTTGGGCGTCAGCTTGTCGGCGGGGCGGCCCGGAATCGCGGCGCGACCGGCGATGTCCGCCGCGTCCTTCGCGTCGACCTTGCCCGGCACCACGGTCAGCGTGTAGTCGCCCTTCGACAGCCACTTGTCGGCCGCGGCCTTCACCTCGGCCGGCGTGGCCGCCATGGTCACGTCGTAATCCTTCTTCCACGCGCCCGGATCGTTGCGATACACCTGACCTTCGGCCAGCGTCACCGCCTTGCCCGAGAAGCCGCCGACCTGTTCCAGGCCGCGGATCGTGGACGCCTGGTAGGTGGTCTTGGCGCGCGCCAGTTCATCCGCGGTCGGGCCGTCCTTCAGGAACTTCGCCCATTCGTCGGCGATCGCGGCTTCCACCTTGGCGGGGTCGACGCCCTTCTTCACGTCCACTTGCAGCCCCGTCACGCTGGCAAGTTCGAACGCCATGTTGCCGAAGGAAACGTCATCGGCCAGCTTGTCCTGGTAGACGAGGCGCTGGTACAGACGCGAGGTCTTGCTGCCGCCCAGCACGGTGGTGGCGAGGTCGAGCATCAGACGATCGTTGCCGGTGGCGTCGAGACCCGGGGTGTTCCACTCGCGGTAGATGCGGATCTGCGGCACGTTGTCGGTCATCGTGCCCGACGTCGAAGTGTCGCGCGCGGTGATCCACGGCTGCGGACGCGGTACCTGCGGGCCTGCCGGGATGTCACCGAAATACTTCATGGCCTTTTCGCGCGCCTGGGCCGGCGTGATGTCGCCCACCAGCACCAGCGTGGTGTTGGCCGCGCCGTAGTAGTCCTTGAACCACTGTTTCACCGTCGAAAGCGACGCCGCATTCAAATCGGCCATCGAGCCGATGGTGGTGTGGTGGTACGGATGGTTGGCCGGAAACGCATTGGCCTGCAGATCCTGGAACACGCGTCCGTAGGGCTGGTTCTCGCCCTGGCGCTTCTCGTTCTGCACCACGCCGCGCTGCACGTCCAGTTCCTTCTGGCCGATCGCGCCCAAAAGATGACCCATGCGGTCCGATTCCATCCACAGCGCCATGTCCAGCGCGGTGGTCGGCACGGTCTCGAAGTAATTGGTGCGGTCCAGCCACGTGGTGCCGTTCATGCCGGTGGCGCCGGCCAGTTCGAACGGCTTGAAATAGCTGCCCTTGTGGTTTTCCGAGCCCGAGAACATCAGGTGCTCGAACAGGTGTGCGAAGCCGGTCTTGCCCGTGGGTTCGTAAGCCGAACCCACGTGGTACCACACGCTCACCGCCACGATCGGTGCCTTGTGGTCTTCGCTTACGACCACGGTAAGGCCGTTCGGAAGCGTGAAGCGGGTATAGGGAATGTCGATCTTGTTGCTCGCGTCGGCGGCCTGGACCACGCCCCCGAACAAGGTCAAACCAAGTGCTGCGAACCACGCCAACCAGTGCGTGCGCATGATGGAGTCCTCCCCGGACTTGTCGATTGTTCAGGAACCGTAGCCGGGCGCCAGGCATAAAGCAATCAGCCGGAAGGCACGGCCACGGGTGCGCGGTTTACACTGTGATTTGCTCGCATCCGTGCTCGCTGCTTCGTTTCGGGTTGGGCGAGTGTGCGGGTGCGCCAGTTGTCAGCTCTACCTCGGCCGTCCATGGCCTTGTTTTGGAGGAAGCAAGGGAAATCACATGCAACGCTGCCTCGTCACTGGCGCCAATCGCGGGTTGGGGTTGGCCTTCGTCAGCGAACTGCTGGAGCGCGGCGCGCGCGTGCTGGCCTGTTGCCGCGAACCCGGCAAGGCCAAGGTGTTGGAGGCCCTGGCAGCGGCGAATGGCGACCGGTTGGCGATCCATGCGCTCGACGTGGCCAACCCGCAAGCCATCGACAAATTGTCCGAAGCCGCGGCGCGGCAACTGCAGCGCATCGACCTGCTGGTCAACAACGCCGGCGTACTGGTGTCTGGCGAACGCTTCGGCAACGTCAAGGCGGAATCGCTGGCGGAGAGCTTCGCGGTGAATGCCACCGCCCCGCTCTTGATCACGCAGGCACTGGCACCGCTGCTGGCGCTCGGCAACAAGCCGCGGGTGCTGTGCATCACCTCGCAACTGGGTTCGATCGCGCAGGCAAACGGTTTCCGCACCATCAGCTATGCGATGAGCAAGGCCGCGCTCAACATGGCGGTGAAGCGGCTCGCCGCGGAACTTGGCCCCCGTGGCATCGTGGTGCTGACCGCGCATCCCGGCTGGGTCAAGACGTCCATGGGCGGCAAGGGCGCCACGCTCGCGCCGGCCGATTCCGCGCACGCGCTCCTGAATTTGATCGAGCGCGCGACCGCACGGGATTCGGGCAAATTCCTGGCCTATGACGGCGCGGAACTGCCCTGGTAAGGAGCGCCGTGCGGCCGTCCCCCGCCACGCAGACCCGGCATCCGGGGGCTGTCGGTGTGACGCCCGGCCCGACCCGGGCGTGACGCGCGGCAACAGTTTGCAATTGCTTTCAATTCGCCGTTACCCGTGGCACACGCGATGCTTCGTTTCCCCTGCCGGGGTGTCCCGGCGCGCTTGCGGCAGGGGGCAACATGAAAGCCGAAACGTTTGTTCTGCGCAGCTTGTACGCGATGACAGCGCTGGTGGTCGTGTTCGGTGTCTGCGCGTTCCTGATCCACGCGCATTGATTCGCGCACGCCGGTGATCGCGATGCGGAAGCCTCCGGCGCATGCCGGGGGTTGCGGCTGCGCGTGCCGACTTTCCTGAAAAGCCGGGCCAAGGAAGCCTTGGCCGCGGATGACGGCTCCGGGGCCGTTCCAAGGTTGGTGGTGCCGGGGCAATCCCGTTGCCGGGACCACCCGGAGTGCGGCGATCGGGGATGGTCGCACCATAATGCCCGGGATGTTCCACGTCATTTTGTTCCGGCCGGAAATTCCGCCCAACACCGGCAACGTGATCCGGCTGAGCGCCAACGCCGGGGCTTCGTTGCACCTGATCCGTCCGCTCGGGTTCGAGCTGGACCACGCCAAACTGCGTCGCGCAGGACTCGATTACCACGAGTTCGTCGACGTGGTGGCGCACGACGATCTCGATGCCTGCCTGGCTGCCTTGCAACACCCGCGCGTGTTCGCATTCACCAGCCACGCGACGCGCCGTTACACCGATACGCGCTTTGCCGACGGCGACGCGTTGTTGTTCGGACGCGAGACCAGCGGCCTGCCCGATGACGTCCTCGCGGCCATCCCCGAATCGCAACGCCTGCGATTGCCGATGCGACCCCACAACCGCAGCCTCAATCTTTCCAACGCAGTGGCGGTCGCGGTGTACGAAGCGTGGCGGCAACTGGGGTTTCCCGGAAGCGTTTAGGACAAGCTGGTTTTGCTCGTCATCCCGGATTACTCGCGCCATCCATGGCGCTCGCGCTGCGCGCCGCCTTTGGCGTTCGCGTTTGCAATCCTGCAAACGCAGTCGCGAAGCGATATCCGGGACCCAGTGTCTTGCGCTCCAGATGTCGCACGGGAGTCACCGGGTTCCGGCTTTCCTCGCTCCTCAAAACGCGGCCATCCATGGCCGCTCCCCGCGTCACCGGAATGACGACAAGAGGGGGCCGGACCCTTGGGTTCAGCGCAGCAAAATCCACAATCCCAAGGCAGCGAACAACATCGCCGCGGCAAGCCGCGTCGCGCGCAAAGGCAGTCGCGCGGCAAAGCGCGCGCCGAGGAACACCACCGGCACGTTCGCAAGCAGCATGCCCGCGGTGCTGCCGGCGACGACCTGCCACAGCGGGTGATATTGTGCGCCCAGCACCACGGTCGCGATCTGGGTGCGGTCACCTAACTCCGCCAGGAAAAATGCGATCACGGTCGCGACGAATACGCCGCGCCCTCGGCGCGGCGGCGCATCGACCGGCTCTTCCTTTTCAGGCAGCAGTGCCCACGCGGCCACCGCGAGGAACGACAATCCGACCAGCCCGCGCTGGATGTCCGGCGTCATCCAGTGCGCCAGCCATGCGCCCGCTTCGGCGGCGATCGCGTGGCTGACCAGCGACGCAACGAGGATGCCTGCGCAGATCGGCCACGGTTTGCGGAACTTCGCCGCGAACACGAGTGAAAGCAACTGGGTCTTGTCACCGATCTCCGCCAGCGCGACCGCGCCCAATGAAATCAGGAACGGTGAAACCAGGAAGGCTTGCAAGGGATTCTCCGGGGCCGGGTGCCAACGACAATCCGCATGCGCGACCCGGCCCGGGTACATCGCGTGTGGACTGTCGGTCTCGCCGATCGCGACAGGGTGTCAGGCGGTACCCTGTCAATCGAAGATGTGATCGCTGGCGCCACGGCCTGCCGGCCGAGTGTGTTGACGCGAGCCCTTCGGCGCCATGCCGAAGGCGGCTACTCCCCGACGGAGTGCCGGCAGGGTACCTGCGTCCCGCATCCGCCGCAACGCCGCGCGTCGGTCGGGAAGCAGCGGGCAATCGCAAGACCAGGGCTTCCTTGATGGGCAATTCATGGCGCGACGTTACAATTCCCCGATGTCCGAACGTGAACCGAACGCCTGGATTCCCCATCCCTTGCGCAGGCTGGGCGGTCTCGCCCTGACCCTCGCGCTGAACCGGTTGCTGGCGCTCGATCCGGATGCGCGTGCCGCGATCGGCAAGCTGGAGGGCCGCCGCATCGGCGTGCACCTGCGCGGACCGGAGATCGCGTTCGCGATCGCTGCGCGCAACGGCACCCTGCAGATCGAGCCGCCACCCGGTGCGGGTGATGACGGCAGTCCCAATGATTTCGAAGTGAACGCCACGCCCGGTGCGCTGCTGGCGATGGCGCTCGGCCGCGGCAATGGCGATGCGCGTCCGGCGGGCAAGGTTGAAATCGCGGGTGATGCCGAACTCGCGCATCGCGTGCAGCAACTCGCGCGCGACTACAAACCGGATTTCGAAGCGGCGTTCGCGACCGTGTTCGGCGAAGTGGCCGGTACCGCGATTGCGCGGGCGTTACACGACGCGGCGCGCTGGGTGGGCCAGGGCGCGAAACATTTTCGCGACGACGGCGTCGACTGGCTGCGCGACGAAGCACGCCTGACCGTGCCGCCAACCGAGATGAATGCATTCCTCGACGACGTGGACGCGCTGCGCGAGCGCGCCGAGCGCCTGGCCGCGCGGGTCACGCGACTGGACGCCAAGCCATGACGCCGCTGCGCCTGTTGCCGCGCGTCGTGCACGTTGCCGCGGTACTGGTGCGCTACCGCATCGATGATTTGATCGACGAGGCGCACGGCATGCGCCCGCTGCGCTGGCTGCGGGCGCTGCTGCCGCGTCCGCGCAAGCAGATCGCGGCGTTGCCGCGCGGCGCGCGCCTGCGCCTCGCGTTGACAGAGCTCGGCCCGATCTGGGTCAAGGCGGGGCAGGTGTTGTCCACCCGCCGCGACCTTATTCCCGAAGACGTTGCCGACGAACTCGCGCACCTGCAGGACCAGGTGCCGCCGTTCCCCGGTGGCGTTGCGCGCACGATCGTCGAGGAGTCGCTGGGCAAGCCGATCGGCGAGTTGTACGCGAGCTTCGACGAGACGCCGCTGGCCTCGGCCTCGATCGCGCAGGTGCACGCGGCGCGCTTGCTGCCGATGTCCCACCGCGCGGGCGATGTTCCACGGACGAGTGCCGGAAAAGTCGACGCGTCCTCCGCCGTCCCGCCGGCGAGTGCGCGGGAAGTCGTCGTCAAGGTGTTGCGTCCGAATGTCGCGAAGAACATCGCGCGCAATCTTGAATTGCTGGACGCGCTGGCGGGACTGGTCGAGCGCTGGCACCCGCAGGCCGACAAGATCCGTCCGCGCGACATGTTCAACGAAGTTGCGAAGACGCTGCACAACGAGTTGAACCTGCAGAACGAAGGCGCCAACGCCAGCCTGCTGCGCCGCAATTTCGAAAATTCCGACGACCTGTACGTGCCGGAAATCTTCTGGTCGCACACCGGCGAGAAAGTGCTGACGATGGAACGTGTGCACGGCATTCCCGCCGATGACGTGGGCGCGCTCGACCAGGCCGGCATCGACCGCCGCGCGCTGGCGGCGAAGGGCGTGCGCCTCTTCTACGAACAGGTGTTCCGCGACAACTTCTTCCACGCCGATGCGCATCCGGGCAACATCTGGGTCGATCCCACGCGCACGCGCGATCCGCGCTTCATCGCGCTGGATTTCGGCATCATGGGTTCGCTGCCGGACGAGGACCAGTACTGGCTCGCGGAAAACTTCATCGCGATGTTCGAGCGCAACTACCGGCGCATCGCGGAGTTGCACCTCGCGGCCGGCTGGATGCCGCGGCACATCCGGGTGGATGAACTGGAAGCCGCGATCCGCACCGTGTGCGAGCCGTACTTCACGCGCCCGCTCTCGGAAATCTCGCTGGCCGAAGTCGTCGCGAAACTCTTCAGCACCGCGCGCAAGTTCGAGCTGACCCTGCAGCCGCAGTTGATCCTGCTGCAGAAGACGCTTTTGAACGTCGAAGGCCTAGGACGCCAGCTCGATCCGGAGATCGACATCTGGTCGGTGGCGCAACCGGTCCTGAAACGCATCGTCGCCGATCGCTACAGCGCGCGGCACGCCTTGCGCGAAATCCGCAAGCGCGTGCCGGAATGGCTGCGCATCGCACCGCTGATTCCGGAGCGCATCCACAGCGCGCTGGAAAAACTTGCGGAAGGCAACGGCCCGCTGCAGTTCGGCGAGCGCGAGCTGGAGCACCTGCGCATGCTCGGCCGCGAGACCCAGCGCCGCATCCTGGTCGCGACCTTCGGCGGTGCCCTGCTGATCGGTGCGGGCCTGGTGTTTGCGCTGGGTGATCGTTACGGCATCTGGCCGCCGATCATCCTCGCGGCGGTCGGCGTGGCGAGCTTCGCGGCCGCGTGGCCATGGAAGCGCGCGAAGGAATGACTTTCCTTTCCTTTCCGGAGGAAGGGAAAGCGGGGCTTTTCGTTCGCAACAGCATGTCCGTGTGCACCTTGTGCGCCCTTCCTTGAAAGGGGGTGGGAGTGTCGCCGTGGAGCGCGCGCTTTCCCTTCCCCTTCGAAACCAAGGGGGATCGAGGGGGATGGCTTTTTGCTTCTCGACGGCATTTCTTCGCTCTCCGCGCGTTGCGCGCGACCCCCTTCGTTCCGAAGGAGTTGAAAACATTGGCTAACCCGCCTTCGACCGCCCCTGGTTTGCCACGGCCGCCGCTTTCGCGGCGATCGCGTCGGCGTCGCCGAGATAGAAATGCTCGACGGGTTTCAGCGCGTCGTCGAAGCGATAGACCAATGGCACGCCGTTCGGAATGTTGAGGCCGGTGATGTCGGCGTCGGAAATGCCGTCGAGATACTTCACCAGCGCGCGCATGGAATTGCCGTGTGCCGACACCAGCACGCGCTGGCCGGAACGGACCGCCGGCGCCAGCACTTCGTGCCAGTACGGCAACACGCGCGCCACCGTGTCCTTCAGGCATTCGGTCAACGGAATCTGCGCGGGATCGAGCTTCGCGTAG
Organism: Rhodanobacteraceae bacterium; assembly: GCA_035277545.1. GTDB lineage: Bacteria > Pseudomonadota > Gammaproteobacteria > Xanthomonadales > Rhodanobacteraceae > 66-474. The sequence continues at coordinate 16,844 of DATEKI010000168.1, forward strand.
CGGGGGTCGTTCGCGCAGAAGTTGTCTGCGGGGTCGAGCGGCGGCGGCGGCACGTCGTAGCTGCGCCGCCAGATGTGCACCTGTTCGTCGCCGTGCTTCGCCGCGATTTCCGCCTTGTTCAATCCAGTCAGCGCACCGTAGTGGCGCTCGTTCAGGCGCCAGTCGGTGAGGACGGGAAGCCATGCGCGGTCCATTGCATCCAGCACGCCCCAGAGCGTGTGCACCGCGCGCGTCAGCACCGAGGTGTGCGCGACGTCGAATGCATAGCCTTCGCGCTTCAGCAACTCGCCGGCTTCGCGCGCCTCCACGCGTCCTTGTTCCGACAGGTCGATGTCGGCCCAGCCGGTGAAGCGGTTTTCCCGGTTCCACAGCGACTGGCCGTGGCGGATCATCACGAGGGTGGGCATGGCGCGGGCTCAATGGAAAAAAAGCACATTCTACCGATGCGCCAAAAGGCACAGTTACCTTTCGCCTATTGTCGACACCACAATAGTCAGGCACGATCGACACTGAACACGCGCAGGAGGTTTCCCATGCGATCCGCACGTTTTTGCATCCTTGCACTTGCCCTGCTGGCCGTGCCGCTCGCGCTGAGCGCGTGCGTCAACGGCGTCAACGGTTCGGTCGATGTCGCGCCCGGTACCAGTGTGTCCGATGCCAGCACCGTCAACGGTTCGGTCCACGTCGAGGCCAACGCCAAGGCGGAGAAGGCCTCGACGGTCAACGGTTCGATCCACCTGGCCGAGAACGCCAAGGTGGGCAGCGCCAGCACCGTGAATGGCGGCATCACGCTCGGCGAACACGCAACGGCCGGCAGCCTCGACACCGTCAACGGCAGCGTGACGCTGGAAAAGAACGCAACGGTTTCGGGTGATGTCACGGCGGTGAACGGCAAACTCGATCTCGCGGCCGGTTCGGCGGTGAACGGCAAGCTCACCAACGTCAACAGCCACATCACCATCGACGGCGCCCACGTCGGCCAGGGCATCACCACGGCCAACGGCGACATCGACATTACCGGCAACGCCGTGGTGGATGGCGGCATCAAGGTGGTGAAGCCGAAGGACAACGGCATCTTCGGCATCCATTTCGCCAGCGACAACATCCCGACGATCACCATCGGCGCCGGCGCCACCGTGAATGGCCCGCTCACTTTCGAACGCCCGGTCAAGCTTTACATCAACGACCAGGCGCACGTCTCGGGAACCATCACCGGTGCGACCCCGGTGAAGTTCAGTGGCGCGACGCCGCCGGCGTCCTGAGCAGAGCCGAAGCCTTCCGCAGTCGATGCGTTCCGCAAAGGGACGCATCGCGCGGATCTTCGCCAAGCCGACCGGCCCTTATTCGCCTTGCGGAACGCTCCACTCGATGGCGGGATCGTGCGCGTGGATTTGCTTGTAACGGCCCGAGAAAAAAATAAGGGGTTGTGCCTCGGGACCGTGCGCGAGATGCTCGATCTCCGCGATGAAAAGCAGATGGTCGCCGGCCGGATGGATGTCGACGACGCGCGCAACCATTTGCGCGAGGCTGCCGGCGATCAGCGGTATCCCGGCGTGTTCCTCGAAGGCAACTTCGGCTGGCTGCTTCGCCCGCCGCGAAAAATGGGGCCCGAGGTGGTGTTGCCGCTCTGACAGGATGCTGATCCCGTAGCGGCTGCCAATCCTGACGTTGTCGACGAAGCTCGATGCCTTGCGCACGGAAATCAGGATCAGCGGTGGCTCCAGCGAGACCGACAGGAACGTGTTCACCGTCATGCCGGCCGGCTGGCCTGCGCGCAGGAAGCTGACCACCGTCACGCCGGTCGCAAAACGCCCCATTACCCGCCGGAACTGCTGCGGGTCGATCGAGCGGGCTTGTTCGGCAGCATTGGTCATGCGGCTTTCAGCGGAGCAATCGGGGGCCAGGGCCATCGTCTGACCCTTGCAGAACGGGCAGCGCGTTCCCTGGCGGGACCGGCAAGGTGCATGCCCGATTACGCCATGCCCATCCGCCAGCGTCAATGCGACATGGTCGTGGGCGGCTTCTGCCCGTGCCGGTGGCCAACGCGATCTCCCATGGTGGCCTGTTGCGTACCCATCTTGCCCTCGAACAGCGTCCGGCCATGACCGGCCGGATCGCGCCGGGGGCACGGCCGCGCTCAAGGGGGTGTCGGGGATACGAGGGGGCGGGTCAAGTCCTGCATCTACCGCCGATCAACCTGAACGGCGTTCCACCGGCCAAAAGCGCCCATCGTGGCCCAAATTTTGGGGGTTCCTGGTCTTCCGTTCAGGCACGGTTTGTGCACGCGTTCCGAATGAGAGGGTCTCAGGAGTGGTTGAAAATGTGAAATACATCACACTCATGGTATAAAGCGCTTCACATCCCAGTCTTGATATCGGTCTTCAGAACGGACCGAGGGCCAAGCACGTGAATCCATGTTTTCGACAAGGATTGTTGGGCAAGGGTGCGCGCAGTTGCCGCACGCCCTGCCGCGGGTCACGTGGTTGCACTCCAGCCGCATGGCGACTGGTGGGCAGCCGGCATTCTTGCATGGGCATTTGAGCGTTGACACCTGGGCGCACGATCAGTCGTGTGCCGCCTGACCATGGCGCGCCTCGCATGGTGTGGACCACAAGCGGTGTCTCCGGGCTGGAACGGCAACAGATGTTCGGGCGTTGTAATCGGGAGGACAAACAAGTGAAGCCACTACTGAGAAACGCAGTTTTCTGCCTGGCCATCCCCGTGCTGGTGTTGCTGGGGGCATGCAACACGTTGCCGACGGTTACCCAGCCGACCACCGCGGCGCCTTCGGCCGAGCGTTACATCATCGGGCCTGGGGATGCGCTCGAGATCTACGTGCGCGACAACCCGACCGTGACGACGACGGTGCCGGTGCGCCCCGACGGGCGCATCTCGATTCCGCTGGTGCAGTCGATCATGGCTGCCGGGAAAACACCCGACCAGTTGGCCGAGGATCTGCAAAAGGATCTGAGCCGTTATATCCGGGAGCCCTTGGTGACGGTGATCGTCAAGAGCTTCGTGGGGGCCTACAGCCAGCAGGTACGGGTAGTCGGGCAAGCCGTGACGCCGAAATCGGTGCCCTACCGCAACGGAATGAGCGTGCTCGACCTGATGATCGACGTCGGCGGCCTCACCAAGTTTGCCGCGGGCAACAATGCCAAGATCATCCGGCATCTGCCCGATGGCAAGGAAGAAACCATCCCGGTGCGGCTCGGGTCATTGATGAATGGCGATGTTGAGTACAACGTCGCGATGCGGCCCGGCGACATCCTGATCATTCCCCAATCGTTGTTTTGAAGTGCAGGTGCAGCGACGGTAGCAACACTCGAGCGGTTATCGGAAGGGCACGATGCAAAACCAGTCCATCGACTTACATGAATTGTTCCAGCAGGTGATGCTGGAGGCCCGTGCCGCATGGCGCTACCGTTGGCATGCCCTCATCGTCGCGTGGGCCGTGATGATCCTGGGTGCGCTGCTGGTGTTCAGCTTGCCCAACAAGTACGAATCCAGTGCCCAGGTCTATGCCGACACCAATGCCTTGACGAATCCGTTGCTGCGCGGCATCGCCGTGCAGCCGGATCCGCGTGCACGCCTGGAGGTCATTACCCGCACGCTGCTTGCGCGGCCCAACCTCGAAACGGTCGCGGACAAGACAGGCCTGTCGTTGCGCGCCACCGCGCCCGCCGACAAGGACGCGTTGTTGGTGAAGCTCGGCGGGATGGTCAAGGTCAAGGACGGTGGCGCCCAGAACCTCTACGAAATCAGCTACTCGGATACCGATCCGACGATGGCGCAGCGCGTCGTGCAGGCGTTCGTCGAAATCCTCATGAATGACACGCTGGGGGAAAACACTTCGGCCACCGCGTCCGCGCAGAATTTCCTGCAGCAGCAGGTCGACGACTACAACAAGCGCCTCAACGACGCCGAACAGAAGCTCGCGGATTTCAAGAAGGCCAACCTGGGCAACCTGCCTGGCGCCGGCGGTGGCGACTACTACACGCGGCTGCAGGCCGCCGAGGCCAGACTGCAGGATTTGCAGGGCCAGTATGCGGCTGCCGCGGGCGGGCGCCCCGTCTATCGGGCCGGCTCCGGAACGCTGGATATCGACAGGCAGATTGCCTCGTACAAGGACAAGCTCAACGACTTGCTGCTGAAGTACACCGATGAGTATCCGGACGTGGTGTCCACGCGGCGCATGATCGGGCAGCTCGAAGCGAGGCGGTCAGCGATGTTGCGGCATCCGGGCAGCGCGGTCGCCAGTCCTCCAACCGGGCGGGCGGCAACGTCGCACGCGGAAGCTGCCGGTCTGGCCGCGCAGATCGCGGCGCAGCAACGCGAGATCGCCGGGCTCAAGAGCAACGCCGACAAGATCACCGACGCGCAGGTGACTTTGCAGCAGCTTCTTCGCAATTACGACGTTACCAAGAAGCAGTACGACGAGTTGGTGGCGCGTCTGAACACCGCGCAACTGTCCCAGGATGCAACCCAAAGCGGCAACAACCTGAAATTCCGGGTCATCAGCCCACCGATCGTGCCGTTGCTGCCCGACGGTCCCAAGCGTGGGCTGATGTTGCTGGGGGTTTTCGTCCTGGCGCTCGGGATAGGCGGCGCGTTCGGATTCTTCATGCACAAGATCAAGCCCGTTTTCCTGAGCCTGAAGACCTTGCGCGAGTTCGGTGACCTCCCCGTGATCGGCACCTTCAGCATGATCGCCACCTCCGCGCGGCGGGAGCTCAGGCGGCGGGAAATCATCGGCTTCTGCGCCGGCGTCGGCTTGCTGGCGGTAGTGCTCGTCATCGGCCTTGCGTTCAACGGGCACCTTGCCCACCTGATGCAGCACGTGTTTGTCCTGGAGGCTACATGAGCATCGTCGAGAAGGCGGCCGAGAAACTCCGGACGCTGCAACCCGTCGAGCGGATGGAGTTGCCGCAGGTCGAAGAAGAAGTCCTCACGACGCACGGCGCGACCACCGTCGAGCGTTTGCAGGAGCAGCACCGGCACGTTTCCCGCGATCCGGATGGCGAAACGGTGGTGCACCTGGATGAACAGCTGCTGGTCCGCGCGGGGCTGCTGCCTTCCGAAGACGAAGCCTCCGACCGGTTGGACAACGAAGTGCGGCGCGCCAAGCTGCCGCTGCTGAACAACGTGGTCGGCAAGAGCACGAACGCACCCGAATTCGCCGAGCGCATCGTGGTGACCAGCGCCGTGCCGGGCGAAGGCAAGACATTCACCGCGTTCAATCTGGCGTTGAGTCTCGCGCGCGAACCGGATTTCGAGGTGCTGCTGGTGGACGCGGACATTCCGAAGTCCGACATAACCCGCACGCTGGGTCTCGATGCATGCCCGGGCCTGATGGATGTCCTGACGGACGAATGGCGCCGGCCTGCGGACGCGATCCTGCGCACCGACGTACCGAACCTCATGGTGCTGCCGGCAGGCAAACGCCACCCGTTGGCTGCGGAATTGTTCGGTGGTCGGCGCATGGGTTACGTCCTCGAGGAACTGGGTGCCAGTCCCCGGCAACGCCTTCTGGTGTTCGATTCCTCGCCCCTGCTCGCGACGCCTGAATCGCGGGTGCTCACCGCGCAGATGGGCCAGGTGGTGGTGGTGGTGGCCGCCGGACATACGGGTCGACACGAAGTCAAGGCGGCGCTGGCCGGCCTCGGGGGCGGTTCGCAGTACGTCGGCCTGATCCTCAACAAGAGCCGTCTGCCGGCCATCGAGAATCCCTACTACGGTTATTACGGGCAGCACGGACAGCCGACCCATCACGATCGGCTCCAGGGCACCTGACAGGAGGCTCCCCCATGCGCAGGTTGTCGGGCCCGGTGGTCTTGTCAACGATCGTCTTGGCCGGCTGGATGACCGCGGCCGCCGGGCAGGATGCCGGTACCGAACCGGCATCCCCACCGGGTTCACCCCAGGGTGACGCGAACGGCGCAGCGCAAAGCCTGGCACCGGGCGTGATCCCGCAGCCCACGCCCGAGAACCCCGGCGTGGTGCTGGGCGTCACGCTGGGCGAGCTGTACACGGACAACGTGAAACTCGCCGCGCGCGGCACGCCGAGCGAAGACAGCTGGATCACGGTCGTCCGGCCGTTCATCAAGTCCGCGTGGGCCAGCCCGCGGTTCTACGGCACGTTCGATTACACCTTGAACGGCTACCTGTATGCCAACCAGATTGGCAGCAGCCAGCTGGGCCAGGAACTTGACGCGCAGGCGACGCTGGTGGTCCTGCCGCAGCATCTTTTCATCGATGGCATGGCCCGCTATGGCCGCCAGGTCATCAACAGCGCGTTGCCTTCCGCATCGGGTACTTTTTTCCTCAACGGCAACCAGGCGAACGTCGCCATGGCGACGATCAGTCCGTACTGGACCCAGGACCTCGGCCCCGTCGGGACGATGCTGTTGCGCGTCACCGGGGGCCGCGTGATGTACAACCGCAACGGGATCCGCGGTGAAAGCCAGGGCGCGCTGACCGGCCTGTCCAACGTCAACATCGGTGGCGTGCAGTTCAGCCTGACGAGTCCCGACTACCAAACCTGGGGTTGGAACGTCGGCTACGACGAGCAGCGCCTGTATCCCGACTCCGGAACGAACTCCGATTTTGCGAGCGCGCAAGTGGGCGTGTCACGGCAGGTGGGTCCGAACGTGCGCCTGATGGCCGATGTGGGCCGCGAAAACAAGTATTTGCCCGACGGGAGCTACAGCAAGCTCGACGCCGGATTCTGGGACGCCGGCGTCCAGTGGACCACCAGCCGCGACAACTTCACCGTGAAGGTGGGCCACCGCTTCTTCGGACGCAGCGGCGAACTTTCGTGGACCCACAACGCCGCATTGCTGACGACCACGGTCAGTTACGTGGAGCAGCCGACCGACCTCAACCAGCAGCTGCTGGGCCAGGGTACCGGCGTGGTGATTCCGCCTTCGAACATCAACGTGCCTGCGCTGAACGACCGGCGTGTGTACCTCATGAAGCGTGCGTCGGTGTCGGCCAGCTACGAGATGCCGAAAAGCCGTTTGACGCTGCTGCTGTACGACGAGTCGCGACGCTACTTTCAGCTGGACAACGCGCAGGAAAAGGTCGCCGACGCCAGCCTGTCGTGGCTGTTCAACCTCGGGCCCAACACCACCTTCACGCCGACGCTCGGCTGGCAGCGCTATCGTTATCTCACCGGGCAGGTCAACTACAACCGTTACGCGCAATTCGCACTGGTGCACCAGTACGACCTCCGGAACTTCGGCAGCATCCGCCTGCGCAACGATTCCCGCAATGCCTATGGTCCGATCCCGGGGGCACATGGCTACCGGGTGAACGTCATTTACGTGGAATGGACACACCTGTTCAAGGGCTGACATGTACGAAGCGTTTTACAAATTCCAGGGCAAGCCGTTCCGGCTGACGCCGGATCCGGCCATGCTGTTCCCGAGCAAAAGCCACAAGCGCGCCATGTCGTACCTGATGTACGGGTTCGAACAGGGCGAAGGCTTCGTGATGGTCACCGGCGCCGTGGGTACCGGCAAGACGCTGCTTATCCAGAAGTTGTTCGAAGATCTTGCCCGTCGCAACGTCACGATTGCCAGCATCGCGTCGGCCAATCTCGACAGCGATGATGTCCTGCCGGCGGTCGCGTCCGAACTCAACTTGCCGTTCGAAGGCCGCAGCAAGGAAGCCTTGCTGCACGACCTGAAGCAACACCTGGTGGCCCGAAGCGCCCGGCACTCGCGCACCCTGCTGGTGGTGGACGAGGCCCAGACGCTCACGCCGGCGGCGCTTGAGATGCTTCGCATCCTCTCGAACCTCGAGCAGCGCGGGCGTGCCTTGCTCCAGGTATTCCTGGTTGGCCAGAGCGATCTGCGGCACGTCATCGTGGCGAACCACATGGAACAGCTGCGCCAGCGCATCATCGCGACGTTCCGGCTGGAGCCGATGGAACTCGACGAAAGCCGGGAATACATCCTGCATCGCCTGCACGCGGTCGGCTGGAAAAACGACCCGCGAATCGATCCGGCGATTTTCGCCGGCGTCCACCGGGCGAGCCGCGGCATTCCACGCAAGATCAACCAGATCATGGATCGCCTGCTGCTGTTTGCCTATCTCGAAGAGCGGCACGTCCTCGATCCGGCGGCGCTCACCACCGTGCTCAACGAGTTGGGCGAAGAAATGCCCGAGGTGCCGCAGACGCTGGAGCCCACGGTTCCGCTTCGTGACATGGCGGCAATGCATGCGACGCCGCACGGGGAACACGAAAGTGAACTGGCCACGCTCGAGCACCAGCGCAACAAGATCCTGCTGCAACTGATGCGCGAGGAACAACGCCTCAAGCAGATGCTGGAGGCGGGATCATCGCCGGCCCCGGTTGATTCCGCGGCCATGCAGGCCGAAGCGGAACGCCTGCACAGGGTCGGCGATGAGTTGATGACGGATCCGGGGCGCGATAGTCGCCGCGGGGGGCGCCGGGCATGAACGCACGGCTGCCGCGATCCGGGGCAATCACCAACGCCATGACGGTGGACGTCGAGGATTATTTCCAGGTCGCCGCGTTCGAAAACTGCATCCGGCGCGAAGACTGGCCACGCTGGCCCGCGCGTGTCGAGGCCAACACCCGGCGCATCCTCGAGCTTTTCGACGGCCGTGGCGTCCATGCCACCTTCTTTACGCTCGGGTGGGTCGCCGAACGCTGCCCGGCACTGGTACGCGACATCGCCGCTTCGGGCCACGAAATTGCGAGCCATGGTTTCGGGCACGAGCGGCTTACCCAAATCACTCGTGCACAGTTCCGCGACGGCATCGTCCGTACCAAGCAGTTGCTGGAAGACATCAGTGGCTCGCCGGTGCGCGGCTATCGCGCGCCCAGCTGGTCCATCGGCCCCACCACCTTGTGGGCACACGAGGAACTTCGGGAAGCAGGCTACCAATACAGTTCCAGCATCGTCCCGATCCGTCACGACATTTACGGAATGCCGGAAGCACCGCGGTTCGCGTTTGTCGCGGGTCCTTCCGGATTGCTGGAAGTGCCGGCGACGACGGTGCGGGTGTGGGGGCGCAATTGGCCTTGCGGCGGCGGCGGCTTTTTCCGATTGGTGCCCTATTCGTTGTTCAGCCGCGGCCTCGAACGCGTCAATCGCAACGAGCAGCGTCCGACCGTTTTCTATTTCCACCCTTGGGAAATCGACCCCGGCCAGCCGCGGGTGCCGGGGGTGTCATTGAGGAATCGCACGCGCCACTACTTGAACCTGAAGCGCATGGCGCCGCGCGTGGGGCGGCTGTTGCGCGACTTCCGTTTCGACCGCATGGATCGCGTGTTTCCCGTTGCCGCCGAAGCGAAGTATCCGGTCGTGAGACTCGCGGATGCCGCGACCGCGCATTGAAAGAGGGTGCGGCATGCTGGACCACGTCAAACAGAACCGTCCCGCCCACGCCTGCGTCGTGAAAGGCTTCACGCCCGACGACGCCGGGCGCTGGGATGCGTTTGTCGATGACGCGGCCGGCGCGACATTTTTCCACCGCGCCGCGTGGTGCAAGCTCATCGAGGACGGGCTTGGCCACCGCGGGCATTATCTGTATGCCGAACGCGATGGTGCGGTCACCGGAATCCTGCCACTGGTCGAGCTCCGCAGCCGCCTGTTCGGTCACGCGCTGATTTCCACGCCGTTCTGCGTCTATGGCGGCGTGGTTGCAAGGGATCCGGACAGCGAGGCGTGCCTGACGCAGGCCGCCGCGGACCTCGCCGGCAAGCTCGGCGTCGATTACCTGGAGTTGCGCAACCGCGAGGCGGGCCCGCCGGGTTGGCCGGTCAAGGATTTGTACGTCGGTTTCAGGAAGCCGATATCGGAGGACCACGATGCGAACCTCAAGGCCATTCCGCGCAAGCAACGCGCGATGGTTCGCAAGGGGATCGCGGCGGGACTCGTGGCGCATCGCGAGGACGATGTCGGTGCGTTCCACCGGGTGTACGCCGAGAGCGTCCGCAACCTCGGCACGCCGGTGTTGCCGCGGCGTTGGTATGCGTGCTTGCAGCAAACCTTCGGCGATGACTGCGAGGTGACGGTGATCACCCACGGCGGCAAGCCGATGGCAGCGGTCATGAGTTTCTACTTTCGCGACGAAGTGCATCCGTACTACGGCGGCAGCGTCTGGCAAGGCCGCGATCTCGCCGCCAACGATTTCATGTATTGGTCGGTGATGCAGCGTGCCGCCGAGCGTGGCGCGCGCCTGTTCGATTTCGGCAGGAGCAAGCAGGACACCGGTTCCTACCATTTCAAGAAACACTGGGGCTTCCAGCCCGAGCCGTTGCCGTATGCCTACCACCTGGTGCGCACCACGGAGATTCCCAACGTCAGCCCGACCAACCGGAAATACGGCTTGTTCATCAAGGCATGGCAACGCCTGCCGTTGCCCATTGCCAACACGCTGGGCCCGTGGCTCGCGCGTGATCTCGGGTGACGGCCATGCAATCGGCGCTGTTCCTCTGCCATCGACTGCCCTGGCCGCCCGACAAGGGTGACAAGATTCGTTCGTACCATGTGTTGCGGCGACTCGCGCGGCACTACAAGGTGTATCTGGGAACATTCGTGGATGATCCGGCCGATTGGCGCCATCTGGCCGAAGTGGAAGCCGTATGCGCCGGCGCGTGCGTACGCCCATTGCCGGCATGGCGCGCGCGTTGGCGGGCGCTGGGTTCACTTGCGCGACGGGAGCCGCTGACCGTGGGCTGTTACCGTGATCCCGTGCTGCGCCGATGGGTACGAGCGGTGCTCGCCGAACAGCAACCGGAAGTCGTGCTGTGTTTTTCATCCGGCGTGGCGCCCTTGGTGATGCAGGGCGTCGCCGCGCGCCGTGTGATGGACTTCGTGGATGCCGACTCCGACAAGTGGCATCAATACGCCGAGGCGCATCGCGGATTGGCGCGTTTGGTTTACCAACGCGAAGCCCGCAAACTGGCCCGATTCGAACGCACGATCGCAACCCGTTTCGAGGCAAGCCTGTTCGTCTCCGAAGCCGAGGCTGCGTTCTTTCGCAATGCCAACCCCGGGCTGGCCGAAAGGGTCCACGGTTTGCCCAACGGCGTGGATGCGGCGTACTGGAATCCCGCGCGCGCTTTCACGAACCCCTATCGTCCCGGCGAACGCGTGGTGGTGTTTACGGGGGCAATGGATTACCGCGCCAATGCGGACGCGGTGACCTGGTTTGCGGACGCAGTTTGGCCACGGGTGCTTGCCGGATGCGCGAACGCGCGTTTCTACATCGTCGGATCCAACCCGGCGCGCGAGGTGCTGGCGCTGGGTAGACGCGCGGGCATCACTGTGACCGGGCGCGTGGACGACGTGCGTCCGTTCTTGGCGCACGCCCACGTCGTGGCTGCACCGTTGCGGATCGCACGCGGCATCCAGAACAAGGTGCTGGAAGCGCTTGCCATGGAAAAGGTGGTGCTGGCAACGCCCGAGGCCTGGGAGGGCATCAGTGACTTCGCGGGTCGACAGGGCTGCATCAGTGGTTCACCCGAAGCGATGGTGGCCGAAGCATTGCAATGGCTGGATACGCCGCAGCCGGTACGGGTGCCGGCTGCCCGCGCGATGGTGCGGCAGCGCTACGACTGGACGCGCAATCTCGACGCCTACGAACGCGTGCTGCGCGGCGCGCAGCACGACGCAATCGACGGATCGCTGACGTCGGTACGGGCAGAGGCCTGCGCATGAATACCTTGCTCGACGCCAAGGCCGACCTCGCCACGCGTGCCTCCGGCTGGCGGCTCGCCACCGGAGCCTTCGCCGTTGCGGTCGTGGTCTTGCTCGTCTGCTATTGGTCCACCATGGAGTCGTTGGTGGGTGTGTGGGTCCACGACGGCACGTATCAGTATGCGTTCCTGATTTTTCCGATGAGCGCGTGGGCGGCGTTCGACTTGCGCGACCGGTTGCGCGCGAACCCGCCGGTGCCGAGCGCATGGGGACTGCCCGCGATCGCGTTGCTGGTGGCGATCTGGTACGCCGGCCACATGCTGGTGGTCAACCTGCCCCAGCATTTTGCATTGGTGGCGATGTTTCCGGCGCTGGTGCTGGCCTGCTGGGGCTGGCGCGCGCTATGGGTGTTGAAGTTTCCGCTCGCGTACCTGGTGGTCTTCGCGGTGCCGTGGGGCGACGCGATGGTTGGTCCATTGCAGGACATCACGGCACGATTTGCGGTGCACGCACTGAACCTGACTGGGGTGCCGGTACTGATGAACGGCCGCGAGCTGGTCACGCCTTCCGCGACCTGGATGGTGGAGCAGGCCTGCAGTGGCGTGAAGTTTTTCATTGCCTGTACCGCGCTCGGGTGCATTTTCGCCTGGCTGATGTATTCGCGTACGTGGAAGCGCGTGGCGTTCGTCGTGCTTGCCGCCATCGTGCCGGTCATCGCCAATGGCTTCCGCGTGTATTTCACCATCCTGATCGGCGAGACATGGGGAATCGAATACGCCACCGGCGCCGATCACATGATCTTCGGCTGGCAGTTCTTCGGCACCGTGCTGGTGTTGTTGCTGGCGACAGGCTGGTTCTTCCGCGACCGATTGGTGCCCGGCGAAAAACCCGCGCCAAGCGAGGCCCGGGTTGCGCCGATCCGCACCGTACTGTGGCCCGCGGTACTTGTACTGCTCGTCGTGGGGCCGGCCCTGGCTGCAGGTCTTGAGACCGCACCGGCTCCGGACACCGTGCGCCTTTCGCCGCCTTCGCTTGCCGGGTGGAGCGGCCCCACGGTTTCGGCGGACGACTGGCAGCCGCGATTCCAGGGCGCCGCCGGGCAGTACCGTTTCAGCTACCGCTCGCTTGCGGATGGCGCGGTCGTCGAACTGTTCCATGCCGTTTACACCGACAAACCGCGGCGCGGACACAACCTCATTACCTACGGCAACAACGTGTACGACCCCGGCAAGGCACAGATCCTGGCGAGCGCCACGCGGCGCGCCGAGCTTGCAAGTGGCTCCGCGCTGACGGTGCGCGAGTTGCGCCTGAC